>DFEL01000104.1 GCA_002369055.1 Cyanobacteria bacterium UBA3803 | reverse complement strand
ACCAGCTGAGCTAAGGCAGCATTTTATTCGGGCGACATTTAATGTCGTTGAACGTATTTAAATATAAAGTTATTCAAAAAAATAGTCAATAGCTAAAAACTAATTTTTAAATAATTTTTTTATTTTTTTAATATTTTTTCAAAGAATGGAATATACTCCTGAAGAATTACACTCTTCCACAAATATTTTTCATGAACATAATTTGCAGCATCTACAATCATTTTCATCATTTGTGGAAAATCATCAGTTTTTATACTTATTGCCTCACCTACTCTTGCTGCAAGTTCAGCCGGCGTATTATTCCTGTATAAAAATCCTGTTTCGTCGTCAAGAATTTTATTAAGGCCTCCTGTTTTATGAGCAATTGGCAGAGTTCCGTATATCTGTGCTATAAAATCTTCCAGACCGCATGGTTCAAACTGACTTGGAAGAACTATAAAATCTCCGCTAACCGTTGTAAGTCTGGCAGCTTTTTTATCATAGCAGTTTATGAAAATAATCTTACCCTTAAAACGTTCTGTAAGTTCTTTTATCTGACTTTCAAGAAAAAGCTCTCCCTGACCGGTTATTATAAAGTGAACTTTTGGATTATGACTAATAATCAAAGGAATGGCCTGAATTAAAACAGAAATGCCTTTTTGACCGGCAATTCTTCCATGATAAGAAATAAAGATGTTTTCTTTCTTTTCTGCACAACCAGGCTCAAAAGAACCGTAAACAAGTTCTTTTAGTTCTTTATTCTGTAAATACTCATTTATAAAATATTCCCTGCACTTGTATTTTCCTTTAAGATCGCATTTTTCAGGATTAAAAACATAAGGCAGTTCCGAAACTTCTTTTCTGTTTGGATTATAATTGTCGTAATCAATGCCGTTTGTAATTCCTTTTATTTTTATATGTCTCTGGTAAAAAATATCGGAAAGACCATCGGTTTCCCTAAGATTATGACTTTTAAAAAGCTCTTCTGCATATTCAACAGAAACTGTAGTTAGAGCTGCACCTGAGATTTGTGCAAGTAAAAAAGGTTCTATACAGCAGTTATTCAAAGCACCGCATAAAATATTTCTAGATAAACCTGTATGATATTCAGCCTGAGCCATATCAAAAAAGCTGTGATGATAAGCAGGTCCGGCGTTATGAATTGTAACAACTGATTTTATATTACTTAATCTATCTTCTGTTTTTGAAGCTTCTTTTATAAAGGCCGGAATCATTGCAGTTGAAGCATCCTGACAATGAACTAAATCCGGCAAGGCTTCTGCATCTATCAGTTTTGCGTATTCTGCAACTGACTTGGCAAATAATGTATCAAGAAAAAGTGTATCAGCATGACCTGAACCTTTTCTATGGTTTTCATTAAGAGCCTGTTCGTGTTCTGTATAAGTATAAACTGCTTCTTTTTCAAAAAAAGCCGGGTGATATACAAAAACAATTTTAAAATTGACTGTAGCGTAACGTGCCTTGTAAAAGTTTACGGTTTCTGTCTTGCCGCATAAGTTTATTTTTATATTATTTAAATGATTTCGGTTCAAATCAATTGTGTTTTTAAGATTTGTAAAACTGTAGAAAGGTATGAAAAGTGTAACCTTCTTTCCCAGATATGTTAATTCCTTACAGAATGAATAAGTAACGTTTTTAACTCCACCGGCTTCCGCAAGAGAAGCACATTCCATACTTGCAATCCAAATATTCATGATTATTCCCCTGTCTCCTCTTCTATACTTGTATATTTTTGCCGATTGTAAAGACTATAATTTGGAAGCTTAAAATCAGTGAGTGAAAAAATAGTAAGGTCTAACTCTGGAAAATCTTTATAAGAGGCAATTGCAGCAACAAGTTCATCACGTTTTACGCTTTGAGGGTTAAAACTGGAATCTGCTGCAGAACGTTTTAAAAAGTAATCTGAAGCAATTTGAGCAAGAGATGCTGCGGCATTATCAAGATAAGTTTTAAAATCTTCATTATCAGAAATGTAATTTTCTTTCAAAAGGTGAAGAATTGCTTCCGGGGTATATGAAAAGGATATTGAATAATCAAAATAATAGTTCAGATAATCATTGTAATTGCCGTTTACATCATAAGATTGAAAATTACCGCTGATTTTTTTTGTTGTATTATAAGGCTTCATGTCAAAAACATTTAGCTTTGCATTAGAAGGAATTAAAAAATCCCAGTACCAGGAAAACTCTCCCGGAATTACAATTTTATCATTTATTCCGCCTATTTTGGACTGAACTATTCCGCAGGTATCTGGTTTAATTTTTATTTGAGTCCATCCAAAATAAAATACACAGGCTCCAAATATTAGTAATATTAAAAATGCAATTCTATTCTTCATATCTTTATTCCAATAAAAAATTACTGTATAATATAAATTATAATAACCTCTGTTTTGATAAAATGAAAGACAAAAATAAAGAAAGAAAAAAAATCTCTGATTTTTTTTATACAAATACTCTGCGCATTTTCAACAAACTCACAAAAAATTGTGTCTGGCTCTTTTTTTTATTTAACGTCATTTTATTCGTGCTTTATGTAATGGGTAATTTTTATAATTTTCTTGATGAAACCCAACTGCTGATATTAAAAGTTTTGACTATTTCATCAATTTTTCAGTCCATTTTATCCTTAATTTTATTTATTGAAAATATGATTTACATTTTTTTTACGCATTCAAAAGTCGCCCGTTTTTTTACAATAACTTTCAGTATTCTTTCGCTTATAATTGGAATTGTTTTTATAATTTACTCAACTCTTGTAAAGCAGCTTTCAACAGGAGTCTAAAAAATGCTTATACCTAAATTATTAAAAGAGTTTAATTCAGTTTTTGAAAATAATGGATTTAAAGCCTATCTTGTAGGCGGCGCTGTAAGGGATATATTTTTAAATAAAAAGGAAACAGACTGGGATGTAGCTACAAATGCAACTCCTCAGGATGTTATGAGAATTTTTAAATTTGTTGTTCCAACCGGCTTTGAACATGGAACCGTCACCGTTCATTTTAAAAAGCAGGAAATTGAAGTTACTACTTTCAGAACGGAATCCGGTTATTCTGATGGGCGCCATCCTGATAAGGTAAATTACGCTGCAACAATTGAAGAGGATTTAAGTCGCCGTGATTTTACCATGAATGCAATTGCCGTAAATCTAAAAGATGGTTCTGTCGTTGACCCTTTTGACGGCAAAGGTGATATTAAACGCAGGCTGATAAGGACTGTGGGAAATCCCCATGAACGATTTATGGAAGATGGCTTACGTCCAATAAGGGCCCTTCGTTTTGCTTCCCAACTTGAATTTAAGATAGATGAAGCCACTTTCAAGGA
>DFEL01000042.1 GCA_002369055.1 Cyanobacteria bacterium UBA3803 | reverse complement strand
ACCGCCGTAAGCAGAGAGCAAAAATCAGCGTAGACTTTGGCGGCTCCAGCCACACTATGGATTTGAGTTTTGAGGATATTTCTAAACAAAGGTAGTATAGTCAAAAATAATTACTCTTGATACATTTTCATACGACCATTTTCTTGTATCATCAATACTGGCATTAAAATTGTGGTCATTCAAAAGAGTTACTCTTATGAGGTAGAAATATTTTTTTTAAATATCAAGTAAATAAGCATAAGGTGTAGTTGCAGCCTCAATATTTTCTTTGCTTCGTATAAACTCTTTCTCCAGCTTTATTAGCCATTACTCTCGGTTCTGTTTTTTTTTAATAATCAATATATTCATCAGTAATAAGCACAAACTCATAATACATTATTGTCTCACAAACAAAAAAAAGCGACCTGTTACAGCCGCCATTTACATTCTCCAGTTAAGGGACGGAGCTTTCCCACACCTAGAATATAATAGAATTTACACTTGGCGTCAAGAATAAAAGGTCTTTATATTCGTACAGGCAAATAATAAAACAGTCGTTCAGTAATTTGAGCTTTTATAATAGCCACCCAAATTATTATTTATTATATTATAAATTGGAGTTATAAATGGCATCTATCCGTATTGTGGGAGATCAACTAGCTTTAATTTATGCAGAAAGACTTTTTCAAGATTCATATTGTAGAATTATCAAAGAGATTCATGGAGATCTTATTGAATATTGGATTCATTCCCAAAAACTTGAAAGTCTTACATCAAAAGATGACGTCAAGGTAATTGCGGAAGAGCTTATTGAATATTTAAACTCAATTCTTTTTTATGGAAAAGACTCTGATTCTTATCTTGAATATGATAGCATCAAAATCGGCAATACCGTATATATGGACTTTGTTGATTACATATCCTTCCAAGATGACTGTACTTTTATTGAGAATAATAAAGAAATAGATTTGGATGCACAAAGAATAAATAAGATTCAGTTTTGTTATCAAAAAAATGAGAATCTACAAGAATTGCTTGGTTTATATTATCGAAAAGGTGTAGATTTTGTAAACTTGTTCCGTATTTATGAAAAACTAAAATCCTTTGGAATAAAACCGGTTGCTAAAGGCTGGTTAACCAGGGAGCAGGAAAGTAACTTTACAAACACCGCAAATAATCCGGCTGCATCTGGCGACGAGGCACGGCACGGTAAATCAACTTGTGAACCTCCAAAAAATCCTATGAGTCTACAACAGGCAAAGCAAATGATTGATGGTATCATTGATAAATATATAGACGAAATTTATAATTCATTATCTAATGAATAAACCGCCTGTCATTTTCTTCTTCCAAATTTTGCTTTAAGGTTTTCAATATTATCTTTATTACTTTCCTGATGCAATCACTATTCTGTTGTTAGGACAAAGTAAAAAAATTATTTATCAAAATACTCTTCCAATGCTTCTACCAGCTCATGAAATCGCGTACCCGGGTTAGCTTCTTCAGGAGACTTTTCTTTCTGAGCAAGCATCAATTTCCTTAAATTTTTAAAACCAACTGCTTTTCTTGGAAGTAAAAGTTCATACAAATTATCTATAGTCTTCAACTCTTCTACAGTAGAATCTGACTTTACTTTTCCATCTTTGCACAATAATTCTAAAGCTTTTTTCTGAATATCTTTTCTGTCACCCCCTGTATCCCTATATTCATAATGTTCAACTATAAAAACTTCAAAACAGGGGTTAGACCAAGCAACTTCTATATTTAATTCTTTAGCTGCGTTCAATGCAGATACAAAATTTTCTTCTGGATGCCCGCTGGAATTTGATGAAATAGAACGGACTTCATCTCTGTCTATAACAATCCACTTTTTCTCAAATAAAGTATAATCATCTTTGTAATCAATTAAATCATTTAAAACACCTAGCGGATCTGTATGCTGATGGTTTGCAATAACAACAGACCCTCGGGCAATTTTTCCTTTTTGGACTAAGCTATTTTTAATAGAGTTTAAATAATTAGGTTCTGTTTTTATTCCTTCACAGGAAATAATTATCAACGGTTTTGCTCTAAGACTTCCACTATCTCTTTTCTTCAGGTCAGCGGATTTAAAATCAGGTTTATTCTTTCTTTTCATTAAACCCCTCCAGCCTAGGAATGGCATCAAAAGAGCCTAAAAGATATAAATCCTGAAGTTTCTTTTTTAATTCTATTCCAGAATACTCGTCCAAAGAATGAAATACAGTCTGTCCATTATCATCTTTTTGAGTAAAACAAATCTGTGAAATATTATCTTTTAAATAATCTAACAAACTTACGTCCTGACATGATATGACAAGCTGTGCATTATTAGGATTTGTTTCTTTATTTCTAAAAAGATCAAACAACTTTCTTAATAAAAGAGGATGTAAACTTGCATCAAGCTCATCATAAAATACAATGCTCCCCTGAGCCAAGGCAAATAAAATTGGAAACAAAGAAGAAAAGAATTTATACGTTCCGTAAGACTCATCTCCATTCATATGAAAATCTACAAATGCATCAGAAGTACCTTTTGCATCATTTTTTTTATGGCTTACTATGATATTATTAATGTCAATCTTATCATCAGAATTTTCATTATTAATTCGGACATCAGTAATACCAAAATCTGCTTTTCTCATATAGTCATTTATAACTTCTTTTAAAGTCTCATTGTTTAATAGAGATGCCGATAACTTAGCATTAAGGTCACTGCTTACATCATAGGTAATTACCGACTCTTTAAAAAATTCCAGAACATTTTTAGCAGGCTCATTACCAGTCTGATCACATTTCCACAGGTAAAGGAAATTATCAGGTTTAGACTTTATTTCCTTTAATTCTGGATAAGCATCTTTATTTAAAGGAGTCGCTTTTGACACATCGAATACGCATGTAGGTTTTATTGATTTATATTCATATAGATATTCATCATAAATCTTATTTTTATCATATTCAAATCCATATTTATACTGTCTGCCATTATGAATAAAGACAATATCAAAACTTGTAGAAGCATCTTCTGTATCAGCTGACAATTTAAATGGGTTATATGGTAATTCATCTGTAGATAAAAAGATTTTATCTTTATTCAAAACAATTCTTTTCATCATAAAAAAGGCATCTATAATTGTTGTTTTACCACTCGCATTAGCTCCCAAAATAGCAGCACAAGAAAGCAGGTTTGTTTTTTCATTTACTTTGATTATACTGTTTGTACTTTTTCCACTCAGCATTGAAAAAGTTACAGAATCTTTGATTGACTTAAAGTTGTTTATTGAAAATTCTACTAACATAAGAATAACATAATATCTATTTTTCATTTTTTCAAGAAAATAGATTGTATTTCTTGCATTTATTTATATTTTTCTATCTTATTTTCCAAATTTTCTAAAAAATACAATTATTTATTCTAATATCCCCACCCAGAGCGTTACGGGGCAAAGTCCTCGCTGACCTGCCCTGTTGAGAGGGGGAGCAGAAAACACCAGCGGGAAAAGAGGCCGGCAATGATGCTGACGCGAAGGAAGAGATTTTTGCGCTTCAGGAAGTTTTTGCGGGAAATTTGGGTGGCAACGCAGGTGGAAGAGTGATGGCGGGAATCACGGTTAAAAAAGATGACGGTGCCAACTGCCATTAAGGCAAAGAAAAGGGCAAAAATGGCTTCTAAATGAAGGTTCAGTTTTGCAATAAGAGAAATAATTGAAACAAGAATACTAAAAGAGAAAATGGCCGCAAGGGCACTGAAAATCTTTTTGTGGTTCATTTTTTACACTCTCCAACTTTTTATTCCCCAACCACTCTTTTTATTATATACAAATTAAACGTTTTATCAACATTTTTTTTACAGCACATGCTCCTGCAAGAAGCGGCCTACGCCGTCGTGGTTGTTATCGTAGTCGGTAACATAGCGGGCAATTTTTTTGAGAGCATCGAGGCCGTTGCACATGGCAACTCCATGGCCAGCCATGCGGATTAAGGATTCATCGTTCATGCTGTCACCAAAGCCCATTACTTTGTCGGGGCCGAAACCAAGTTCTTTGGCAAGCCAGGTTACGGCTTCGCCTTTGCCGCAGTTTGGGGGGAGGATTTCCAGAAAATAAGGTTTGCTGGTAAAGATTACGGCGCGGTCGTCGAATTCGGCACGGAGAACGTCCTGCAGCTTTAAAAGCTCGGCTGGGTTGCCGGGAACCAGCATTTTTGTAAAGCCCTGCTTTAAAAACTTATCATAATCTGGCACAACAGCGCCTTTAAGACCACAGAGTTCTACGTCCATCTTGGTCCATTTGGTTTCTTCGCGGTAGTAAATTGTATCCGGAGTGTAAACTTCGCTGCGCAGGCCGCGCTCTTCGGCAATCTGATTGGTGCGCAAAAGCACGTCGGCATCTACCTTGCGGCAGAAAATCTGCTGGCGTTT
>DFEL01000065.1 GCA_002369055.1 Cyanobacteria bacterium UBA3803 | reverse complement strand
TCTTCCCTGTCAGGAAGTGTGCCTCTGTTTAATTCGTTTAAAGCAGGGTCAGGTAGTGGCGCTGCTTGTTTTGCATTATTTAGCAGACTTCTTGCTGAGTAGTTAAATGGGTCATAATTTAGATTATAAGGTTGTGAAATCATTGGACCTATGAACCATCTTCTACCTTTTGTAATACCTATTGTACCAAGTATTACCAGCACCATTTCACCTACTTTCGGGTTTATGTGGAAATGTTTCGGCATTAGAGGGTAACAATAAGGTAACTGTTCAATCGTCTTACAATCGTTGTCATCAGGGTCTATACGCACCTTGATACGTAATCCTGCTTGGTCATCAATAACTGATAACACTTCACACTCTCTGAAAATTATATTATCATTAACCATTATTCTTGCCTTGTCTTTTGTCTAATATCCCTTTTACTTCCACATACTCTTGTGAAAGTTTTACCATTACTTCGTGCGCCTTAATCATCTTAGCACGTTCTTTCTCATATTTTTTGGTAAGATTGTCACATTCTTCTTGAAGACGTGAATTCGAAGCCATGTTCCAATTTATTTTTTCTTCTGTTTTTTTCATATTATTGTAAAAGTCCATATATATTTATTGGGAAAGTATTGACAGATTTTACAACGACAGGTCCACCTGAGTTTGACCCTGTTCCTAAACTGCTTACAACACCTGATTCAAGTGCACATGTAATCTGTGCATTGTCTTTGAATTCCTTTACGATTTCCTCAGAGAATATTCTTACGAATTTGTTTATTTTGTTAGGTGTGCCATCAGCATTCACCCCCGTTTCAATACCTGCTTCAGAAAGTCGTTTTATAACTGCGCTTGTGAGTGCAATTGCCGATAGACCGGGACGGTTTTTAACCTCACATATCAATAGCAATGGAGCGATTACATTGTTTAGTTTGGGTCTTGCGACATTAAATGCCTTGTCTATCGTTTTTGCTATGTTATTAATCCAATTCATCTTATTTAACAATCACTATTTAATGGTTGTGCTTCTTCTGTTATGATGTCGGCATAATCAACATCGTCGATGTTAAAGTCATATTCGTCACCATGACTTTTGAAACACTCAATTATTTTCATTATTAGCCTTGTGTAGTATTTTGCTTGTTCATTAGTTAACAATACACGCACATCATCTGCTAATTTTTCTATTTGCTTTTTAAGTTCTGTAACAAAAAATTCCAATATTTCATCACGTATTGCACGAACGATATTTACGAATAACTGACGGTAATTGCCAATAAACTGTTCAATTGTAAGGCTTGTCTCTGCACCCATTACCTTAAGGTTTATAAGTAAAAGAAGATAAATTTTTGGTGAAAGTACTGAACTAACCATAACATATGCAAGTTCACTCAATAAATTTTCAATAATGTTTATACGGACACCGCCATTTATTTTTTCATCTTCTGTGTAATTTACGTTTGAAAGTTCTTTGGTTATGTCAATCAAACCCCCTTCGATTATGTTTTCAATTTCTTCTTTATTTGCCGAGGAACTTATATTGTTCAAATGATAAAGTATGTCTTCCGCATTAACTTTAACAGCACTTGTTGCTTCACCATTTAATGTTAGTAAGCCTGCCTTTCTTAATTCGGCTTTACGTGACATTGCTTCATAATCGTCATTAGTAAAGGTAAAAAAACAGTCGGATACTTCTGCATCATCTGTTTCTATCACCATTTTTACCATTTTTTTAACTTCTTCCCTTATAAGTTGCTGTTTGTATGACAAATTCATGTCAATTGTTAAAATACCAGTAATAGCATCCAACAATTTTGAAGCAAGTACTTTTTCATCAAATAATCTTAACGACTCTAAATAGTCATAATTGAATTTAAGAAGTGTTTTGTGGTAATAATAATTTTTCGTTATACCTTCCCAATATTCTAATCCACCGTCTATTAATTTGCTGATTTGTGTTTGAAATTTGCGTTTATTTTCATATAAATTTTGTCGTATATTTTCTAAACCCGAAATTGAGTTATTGATTTCTTCAATCTGTGTTATATAAGAATTATATTCTCTTTTATATGTCTCTTCGTCAATTTCTTTAGCGGATAATTTATCATCAAGTGTTTGTTTTTTTGTCTCAAATGTTTCACGCTCAAATTGTTTGTACTCAATTTTGCTTTCATTCTCTTTTATATTATCATTAGTTGCTTCCAATTGTTTTTCATAATCTAATAGATTTTTTTTATCAGTAAGATTTTCTCTTGTGTCACCAATAAACACATGAAGGCAATTGTTATATGGTGTATGCATTTTCAAATCATTTCCTTCAGAATCTTTTAAAGAAGAAGAATTCTCTTTATATTCCAATGTTAAGATACCGTCACTTTTTTTGTCCTTTTCAGTTTTTCTGGTTTTGGTGTCATCAGAGGGGAAATCCCTGAATTCGCCTTCTTGTCTGTTTTTTAATGGTTTCCATGAATATCTTCTATGTGATTCGTTTATTACATACCAAATAAAAGCATTCATATCAGTTGAGTTCTTCAAGTCACCCATTTTTGCACCTTCTGTACCAAAATAGAAATAATTGCCAACCTTTTTATCAAAAGGTGAATATTTTAACAAATCAGAGACATCTATTTCATTTATATTAAAAACAATGCCTTCTTTTATTATTTTATTAGATAACAAAGGATTTACAGAGCAACTGAGCATGTCTTTCAATTGCGTAAGTAGCAAAGCTTTAATGGCATTTTCTATGACAGGTAATTGGTATGTAATAAATCTTGCTATAATTTTGATTACAAAGTTATAGCCTGATGTTGACTTGAACAATTTCATCAGAAAAGACAAGGGATTGATAGAACTTTGAAAATCTATACTTTCTCTTGCATTATCTAATGCGGGGTATTTGTTAAGTATCGTTAAAGCCGAATTAATGATACCAAGAGCCTCATTTGTTTTTTCTTTTACGTTCGCCATTACTTCAAGTGGTATTTTTCTACATTTTCTTCATTGGTTGTATCGCCATTATCAACTAAAGCGTTAGTTATCTCTTGCCAATCAGGTAGTTCACCTTCTGTTACTGCTAATTTGACGTTACCGTTAAACTTTAATATTTCAGACATTAGTTTGGCAATATCGAGTTTTCTTCCAATTGCTTTGTCCTTATTGGTTATGAAATCATTCATTGCTTTTGCATATTTTGCCTTAGCATCAACAATTTCGTTATTAAGTTCAACGGAATTTGCGAGTTTATTCATTTCATTCTGTATCTCAACAATATTCTTGTCGGCTTCTTCATACAACTCTTGTAATAACTCTTCAATTTTTTCAACTGAATTGAGTTTTAGTTTGTATCTTTTTGCTAATTTACCTGCCATATATCTTTGATTAAAAAATTAATATAATTATCTATAATTATTGTTCATTAATCATTTTTTTCTTTGTGAAAATATATAAATCCTTATATTTCTTTATACTCTCACGTATGTCTTTCGTTGGTAAGTCGGTGTAATCCCTTATAAATTGCAAAACGCACGATTTGTTGAATTTTTTACTACCGAGATATTTGAATATTTCTTCCCAATTCAACATCATTTCTAATAGTGCATTACCGACTTTTATTTCATTGGTGGTAAGTTTAGAAGCGGTTTCAGGCAGTAACATTTCCTGCAATTCGGAAATTGTGTTATTTATTAATTCATTATTAAA
>DFEL01000047.1 GCA_002369055.1 Cyanobacteria bacterium UBA3803 | reverse complement strand
CATGACTCTTGCAGCAGGTGACTGTCTGTTTGGTTCAGACAAACAGCGTAATTCACTCATGGTAAAATTATTTAATTTAATGGGCTTAGATGCTCTTGCTTTAGGTAATCATGAATTTGCAGGAGGAACAAAAAATCTTTCAGAATCTTTGGATAAAGCAGAGTTTAAGTCTGTTTCCGCAAATTTAGATGTTGCAAAAGACAGTCCGCTTCAAGAAAGAATAAAGGACAAAAAACTTGTAAAATCAGCTGTATTTATGAAAGGTGGACATAAGTTTGCCGTAATAGGTGCATCTCCTTTTGATTCTTACATTAATACCGTTGATAAAACAGTTAATCCAAAAGGACTAAAAGATACTATAAAAGCGATAAATAACGAAACAAAAGAACTTGAAAAACAAGGTGTTAATAAAATTATTCTTTTATCCCACTTGGGATATGGTGAACAAGGTGATTTAGCCGTTGCTCGTGAAACAGAAGGTGTTGATATTATTGTTGGCGGTCATACTCATACAAAAATTGACGGTGTAAATGCTAAAGGCACAACAGATAAAAATAATCTTCATAAATTAAATTTGTTGTTATCAAAACGTAATGAACCTGTTATAATAACGCAAGCAGGTGGTATGAATGAATATGCAGGATATTTAAATGCCGTTTTTGACGAAAAAGGTGTTTTGAAAACTGATAAATTAACAAATAAAATATATGATTTGAACCAATTTAAAGACTCAAAAGTTGCAAATGATTTGATGAGTAGCGAATTAGGTGAAAAAGTTAAACTTGCAAGCGTAAAGGGTAAATATTCCGCAAAATCTCCATATTTTGAACGTCATGAAGATAATCCGTTAGCGAATGCTTTTGCTGATGCAATGTTAGAGCGTGGTAAAAAATATGGTGCAGAAATTTCTTTATACCACGCTGCAACAATAAGAGGCGGTGCAGAAGGTCAAATTACAAATTATGATGTTAAATATACAATGTTACCGTTTAATAATGACATAAAAGTTGTTGATATTTCTGAAAAAGACCTTATTGAAGTTTTAAAAAGAACTTCAGGTTCACTTTTGACCAGTAATGATGATGCTCAACTATTACGTTCTTCCGGCATGGAATATTCTGTAAGAAACGATAAAGAATACTTTTTAAACGGTGGAAAAGAACCGATTAGTGATGTTAAGATTAACGGTCGTACGGTAGATACAAAAAATCCTGATGAAAATAAAAAAGTAAGAGTAATTTTAAATTCTTATTTGTTTTCTATGAACGGAACAAAAGATATTATGGCGAAATATGCTGATAATGCTTTACTTGCAGGAAAAGAGCAAGAGATTTTTACGGATTACCTAAAAAACGTAAAAGAAATTGACTGTGATAAAAAAGAAGAAAGAATTAAACTAACTGCTTCTTATGACGGTTGGAGTGATATTGAAGCAACAAGAAAAGAAGTTATTGAGGCTTTGAATAAATAATTTTGTGGACTAATTTGAAATAAGAATATATAATTAATTTGTAAAATACTTTATTAAGAGGTTAATATGAAACATAAAATATTTAAAAAATCTTTTGCATTTTCACTTGCGGAAGTGCTTGTTGTAGTTGGCTTAATAGGTGTTGTTGCATCCTTGACATTACCAAATTTAAACAGGTCAACAAGTGATAAAGAATTTGTTGCAAGGTATATGAAATCTTATGCGGAACTTTCAACTGCTGTTGGTAGTGCTGTTGCAAAATACGGTCCTATTAGTTCTTGGATAGCAAATGCATCAACAGACGAAGAAAAATCAAAAATAGTTGCAACAAGGATCTCTCAATATATGAAATTTACAAAAAGCTGTGGAACAGGTTCCGGGTGTGGTTCGAGCGGATTAGTAAAATATCTCAATGGAAGTTCGGCAGGCGGATTTGATAGTAATAATAATAAGGATGACTATAAATATATTCTGGCAAATGGAGTTTCCTTAAGCATTCAAGGCTACAACACACCAAGTGCAGAAATAGATTTAGATGGTAAAAATTTAAGTACATATACTTGGGGTATGGACTATTTTGGATTTGATTTTGATGAAAATACCGGTGAAGTTAAGCCGTATGGCTGGAATAAAACTGAAGCTGATATGTTAAGTGATTGTTTTCAAACAGGTTTTAGTTGTGGAATGTGGATAATTAGAACAGGTAATATGGATTACCTTAAGGCAAACAGAAGCGGTAAATGTCCTAATAATACTCAATTAAGTTGGACACAAACAACTTGTAAATAGATATTTTATAAAAACAGGCAAGATATACAAAATCTTGCCTGTTTTATTTGAAATTTTAATTACAAATGTTTTTCAATATTATTGATAATAGTAGATTTTGGCATTAAACCAACCATTCTTTCAACTGCTTGACCGTCTTTGAACACCAAAAGAGTCGGTAGACCGCTTATAGAATTTTCTTTTACAATTTCACGATTTTCATCTGCATTAACTTTTACCACTTTAACTTTACCACTGTAAGTTTCTGCTATTTCATCCAAAACAGGTGATAATTTTCTGCAAGGTCCACACCAAGTTGCCCAAAAATCAACTAAAACAGGTTCTGATGATTTTAAAACTTCTTGTTCAAAAGATGAATCTGTTACTTCTAATGCGTTTGACATGTTTAAATCTCCTTTTTATGACTGAGTTAATTCTAGCATATAATTTTTTTTTGTGCTATTATCTTAATGTATAAAGACGAAATTAGGAATATAATGGCTAGAAAAAAGGTTATAGAGATAGTCTTGGACACTGAAACAACAGGTCTTGACTACACTAAAGAAAGAATGGTTGAATTTGCGGGAGTAAGGCTTGAAAACGGAAAAGTTAAAGATGAGTTTCAAACATTAATTAATCCGCAACAACATATTAGAAAATCATCTATTGCAATTCATGGAATTACTCAAGAAATGGTGCAAGATGCTCCGACCGAAGCAGAAGCAATGCCTAAAATTCTTGAATTTATAGGAGATTATCCGATAGTTGCACATAATGCAATTTTTGATTATTCATATTTGAATGAAGCAAGTTTGAGAACAACGGGAAATCCTATTAAAAATGAACGTATTGATACACAATATATGTTTAAAGAAGTATATCCCGAAATGGACTCTCACGGACTTGACGCTTTAACAAAGAAATTTGATGTGGAATTGATAAATCACCATAGAGCAATGGCGGATGCTATGAGTTTGGCTCTTGCTTATCCGAAATTAAAAAAATTATATTTGCAAAAATATGATTGGGAAAATAAACAAATTGAAAATATTGAATATTTGTTTGAAAGATTTTTAAGAATTCAGCAAAGCGTAAATACAATGCAGGCTGAACTTCAAGATTTAAAATCTGTATTTAAATTATATTTTGAATTAGGCGGTAAGCCTGTAACGGCACAAAATGGTGATATGCTTACATATCAGTCAAAACAATCGTTCCATTACGATTTTGATGATGTAAAGGATGTTTTGGAAGAACTTGGAGCTTTGAATAAAGCCGTAAAATTAAATTGTGGGTTTGTTGACAGATTATGTAACGGATTTAGCTTGGATGATTGTCAAAGAGAAACTTTGAAGAATGCAAGAAAAGAAATTTCGGAAAACAGAAATGTACAAATTATAAAGGCAGGAAAATAAAAAATGGCTAATTTTATCGTAGATTTTTTTAAAGAACCACCTATAAAAGAGGAAATTCAAGACAAAGCAGTTGTTGATAAAATGTATAGACATTGGACTTGGAGAATTTTTATCTCTTGTTATTTGGCTTATATTATTGCTCACTTATGTCGTAAAAATATTGCAGTAGCTTTGCCATTTATAGGACAAGATTTAG
>DFEL01000136.1 GCA_002369055.1 Cyanobacteria bacterium UBA3803 | reverse complement strand
TTTGATATTGATGCTAACGGTATTGTAAATGTTTCTGCTAAAGATAAAGCAACTAATAAAGAACAAAAAATAACAATTACAAATTCTTCTAACTTATCTGAAGCTGATATTGATAAAATGGTTAAAGAAGCAGAAGCAAATGCGGCAGAAGATAAAAAGAAAAAAGAAGAAGCCGAAATTAAAAATAATGCTAACTCTTTAATTTCATCAGCAGAAAGACTTACAAAAGATTTTGAAGGTAAAATTGAAAAGGCTGATGAAGATAAATTGAAAGAACAAAAAGAAACTTTGCAAAAAGCATTGGATGAAAATAAATCTGCTGATGAAATCAAAAAATTGTCAGAAGAATTACAACAAACGATGTTTGGTATTTCACAAAAGGCTTACGAAGCAGTACAAAAAGACGAATCTGCAAATGCAGGCTCCAGTGAATCAGCAAGTTCTGACTCATCATCTGATAACAAAGGCGATGATGATGTTATTGATGCTGAATATACTAAAGAATAATTTAAATATTCCAGACAATATGCAAGGGGTGATTTTTAAAATCACCCCTTGTTATTTATTATAGTGATGTGCATAATAAATTATTTATATTTTGCTTCCTGTTGCTTTATAAAGGCTTATATAATCAACATAGCAATTTGCAGTTGAACTTGTAACAAGTTGTTTTACTGTTAGTAAATTTTCTTTCATCTGTATCAAATCTAATTTTGATATAATACCTTGATTATAGCGTTGTTGAGTGTATCCAAAATCTTGAGTTTCTAATTTTAGTTGTTTTTTGTGTTCGTTTAATTTTTCTTTATCACGTTGAACGGATACCAGAGCATCATTTACTTCCTGTATGGCAATTAAATTTGTTTTATGGTAATTCTCAAGCATTTTGTCATATTGAACTTTTTTAAGTTTTAGGTTTGCTATTCTTTTTCCGCCTGTAAATACCGGCATCATTGCTGCGGCTGCTAAAGCGTAAAGACCATTACTCGTGCTGAAAAAACCGCTTCCTCCCGGTTGGCTCATAAATAAAGCAAGTCCTGATAAATTTATTGACGGTAAAAATTCTTTTTTTGCAACTCGTATATCTATACCTGCTTTTTCAAGCATTTTTTCGGATTTTAAATAGTCGGGTCTGTTAATAATTATTTCAGATGAAATTTCTGTTGGAATTTTATTTGTATATTTTATATCTTCTATTTTTGAAAATTTGTAGTTATTTATATTTTCCGGAGAATCACCAATTAGCACTGCCAATTGGTTTAATAATTTTGTTCTTTCCTTTTTATATTCTATTAATTGTGATAATCCGCTTATATATGCTTTGTTAGCTTTTACTGTATCTGATGTTGAAACCAGACCTTCTTTATTGCTTACAAGCATTATGTCATAAATTTGTTTTCTCAGTGAAACAATTTCTTCTTGTTTTTCAATAATTTCATTAAGCTTTGATATATTAAAATATATAGCTCCAACTGCCGATGCTATTGTAATGTAAGCCGCTCTTTCGTCAAATTTTGAACTTTCGTATAATTTTTTTGAGCTTCTTGTTTTATCTCTGTTTTTTAGAAAAATATCGGCTTCATAATTTATAATCATAGGCATAGCAAACATCCAACTAGCATTAGCTTCCATAACTTTTGCGTAAGCAGGAGAAAATCCTACTGTTGCTTGCGGTAATTCATTTGCAAACTGAATTTTTGTTGCCTGATAAAATTCATCAACATTCAATGTTGCTATTTTTAAGTCATAATTGTTTTTTATTGCAAGGTTAATGTAATTGCTAAGATTTTCATCATTAAAATTATTCCAAAAATCTAAATTTACATACTCGTATTTATAATTATCGTTATATTTTTTATTACGTTTTACTCTGTGTTTGAGCATTTTTTCTTGCTTAATTTGTGCTTTTTTTTCTGCTTTTGTTTGTGTTTCCGTTATTGCAAAAGCAGGTATAATATTTAAGTTTATAAAAGAAAAAATAAGTCCAAATGCAAATATGGTTTTTATTTTCATAATTCCCCACTATATACTTGACAAGTTTTACAGGGATATGATAACATATTTTTGTTACAAATGCAACATGTATTATTTGTAACAAAAGGGAGGATTATGACAACACAATTAAAACACAAAATTCCTACTGATTTCAGTAAGACTACATTTTATAAAATAGATCAACTTTCTATTTATATTCATAATCTTGCTAAAAATTTTTTTGAATTAAGAGGAGTTGATATTACTCATGATGAATTTGCGGCACTTAATTTTATTTTAAATAATCCGAATATTTGTCAAAGAGATTTAGCAAAGCTTTTATTGAGAGATAGGGTAAGAACAGGAAGAATTATTACTTCTTTGGAAGAAAAAGGTTATGTAAATCGAGTTAATAATACCAAAAAAAATCGTTTAGTAAGAACATTGAGTATAACAAAAAGCGGAAAAAAGTTATATGATGAACAATTTTCTATAATGTCACAAGTTATGGATAAAATTTTGGAAAAATTCCCGGAACAAAAGATGGTAGAACTTATGGATACGTTATTACAACTTGAAACAGCATTATCAGAAGTTGTTGAATTTAACATATAGGAGAATGTTTAATGGAAAAAAAAGAAGATATAGAAGGAAATGAAAAGAATTTAAAATTTAGAAAAAGATTTATTTTTATACCTCTAAGCATATTAACTGTTGTTGTTTTAATTTTTGCAATAGTTTATAATCTGCAATTTCAGTCAACAGATGATGCTTACGTAGAAAATCACATGGTTCAAGTTGCACCAAAAGTTGCAGGTCAGCTTAAGGCTGTGTATGTAAAAGATAATCAACAGGTAAAGACAGGTGATTTAGTTGCCGAGATTGATCCTGCTGATTATATTGTAAAGGCAAATGAAGCAAGAGCTGCTTACGAAAGAGCATTAGCCGCACAAAAAGTTGCAAAAGCAAATTATAGTGCAGCACAAATTTCCATCGAAAATGCAAAAGCCGATTATGAAAGATATAAAAATTTGTATGAAACAGGTGCTGTTTCAAAACAACAACTGGATATGGCACAAACAAGATACCAAACTTCACAGGCAAATTTGGTAAATGCTGACGAAAACGTTATGTCAGAAGCACAAAATAAAGTTGCAGATGCTGATATAAAAGTTTTAAAGGCAAAAATGGATAAAGCTGAATTAGAGTTATCTTACACAAAAATATATGCTCCTCAAGATGGCACAGTATCAGGAAAAAGAGCAGAAGTCGGTGCTTATGTTCAGACGGGTTCACCTTTATTTGCAATAGTTCCGAATGAAGTTTGGGTAGTTGCAAATTTTAAAGAAAATCAAGTAGGGCAAATGAAAAAAGATATGCCTGTTGAAATTAAAATTGATGCTTATCCAAATAAAGTTTTTAAAGGTAAAATTGATAGCATTCAAAGAGCTTCAGGTGCAAAGTCAAGTTTGTTTCCACCTGAAAATGCAGTTGGAAGTTTTGTAAAAATTGTTCAGAGGATACCTGTAAAAATTGTATTTGATGAAGAAATTAATTCAGAAGAATATAATATAGTTCCGGGCATGAGTGTTATTCCAAAGGTTAAAGTAAAATAAGATGACACAAGCAGTTAATCAAAATGAATGGAAACCTTCAAAAAGTCCTTGGTTAATCGCAATACCAACTATTTTTGCTGCGTTTATGTTTGTTTTGGATGAAACTATTGCAAACGTTGCACTTCCTCACATGGCAGGAACTTTTTCCGTAAGTCGTCAAGAGTCAATGTGGATATTGACAAGTTACATTGTTGCCAGCGGAATTATGATTACCGCTGTTGATTGGTTTTGTAAGAAATTAGGACGTAAAAACTTTTTTATAGGCAGTATATGTTTATTTACCATATCATCTTTTATGTGCGGTATTTCAAATTCAATAGAAATGATTTTAATAGCAAGGATTTTGCAAGGTCTTGGCGGAGGCGGACTTTTACCTGTTTCTCAGGCAGTATTGTTAGAGGGCTTTGATCCTGAAGAAAGAGGCAAAGCAATGGCTTCTTTTGGTTTAGTAGTAGTTGTTGCCCCAATTATAGGGCCTGTTTTGGGCGGTTGGATTACTGACAACTGGAATTGGCCGTGGATATTCTTTATTAATGTTCCTATCGGTATTTTTACGATATGGTTATCCAAAATGTTACTTGAAGACCCTCCTTATGCACAAAAACAAAATAATGTAAAACTTGATAAAATAGGATTTTTATTTTTGGTTTTATGGCTTGTTAGTATGCAGGTTATTTTTGATAAAGGCAACGATGCAGATTGGTTTAATGCGGCATGGATTTGTAAATTGACAGCTTTTTGCGTATTTTGTTTTGTTGTGTTTATTGTTTCACAATTAAAGGGAAAAGACCCATTAATTGATTTATCAGTATTTAAAGATAAAAATTATGCAATCGGAACATGGGTTCAGGTGGCAATTATGGCAGTAATGCTTGCATCTGTGGCATTATTACCTCAATTTTTGCAATCTTTATTAGGATATTCGGCATTTACAAGTGGAATGGCAATTATGCCAAGAGGTTGTGGTGCTTTAATCGGTATTGCTATTTTTGGTTCGTTGTCTAAGTTTATTGATAACAGATTATTTGCTTTCGTTGGTTTGATATTTGTAAGTATTGCAGGGTTAAAATTTGGATTTTTAAACTTAGACATTTCAACTATGAGTATTGCTATACCAAATTTTATGTTTGGTATAGGCATGGGATTTTGTATGATGCCATTAGTTGCATATTCAGTTATAACGCTGGATAATAGTCAAATGACAAATGCCAGCGGTTTGCAAAATATGCTTAAAAATGTTGGAGGGGCAGTAGGTACATCTGTTGTTACAACTCTTATTTCAAGATATTCGCAAATACATCAGGCAAATATGGTTGGTAATTTGACATCTTTAAATCAAGTTTTTGCAGACAGGGTTGCTGCAATGACGGCAGCTTTTTCTCAATTAACAAGTATTGATGTTGCAAATTATATGGCTCAGTATTCTTTATATGGAAGTATGATTAAACAAGCAACTTTGTGGGGTTTTATGGAAGCGTTCAGGTGGTGTGGTATTGTTGCTTTTTTGGTTGCTCCCTTAGTGTTTTTATTAAAAAATCCTAAAAATAAATAAAAAAAAGCCTTTCAAAAGAAAGGCCTGAAATTAAGAATAGCTGGAAGTATGAAAAAGATTTAATTATATTAAACAAGAATGATAATGTTTTTCCTATACCCAAGTGATTAATTTGATAGGATAATTTTAACTTCATAAAACTTTAAATTCATGGCAATTCTAAAGTTTGAGGTGTTTTATGTTGGTATGTTAAAAATTGTAGGGTTAGGCTTAAATAATCAATATAAACCGTTAAGAAAAACATCTGAAAATATTAATTTTACAAGTGTTCCGGATAGATTTGAACCTTCTGTTGTAAATCAATTTTCTGAGTTAATGCAAAGTAAATTTTCAGAAAAACAACTTACAAAACTTGCCAAAAAATCTCCTGAAATTCAAAAAAATGCACAATTGCTAGCAGGTACAAAATTATCAGGTGAAAATATCTTAGATAATTTATACTATAATTACTCTGCAAAAGTTGATGCAGAAAAAATTGCAAATAAGGTTAATGAATTAGATTCTCTTTGCGGAGAAAATCTGTCTGAAATAAAATTGGAAATTAATAAGTACGAAAATGATGTTTTTGACATAGTTGCAATAAATAAAGATAAAAGCAAAAAAATAGTTACTCTGGATAAAGATTTTAAGACTCGTTCTGTTCAAGATGTTGTTACGCAGGGTAAATATGAAGTTAAAAAATCAAAAGATTATAAAACAGGTGTAACATCTGAAGTTAAAAGTGAAATTATAAACGGTAAAACAATTCCTGTTAGCGAAGTAATAGTTACGAAAGATTATAAAGAATATTCAGAGCCTTCGGTGATAAAAGGTGTTTTTAATACTAAAAGAGTGTACAATAACGGAAAAACCGAGCAATTAAGTTCCGGTTCTTACGATGAAAAAAATGGCATTAAAATTGTTAAAAAAGATTTTGAAGCGTTAGACGGCACAAAAACGCATTATGAATTTTCCGAAGATAATAAAGGCAATAGAATTGTTGATTATAAAATTACGGATAAATCAGGAAATGTTTTATATAAAAATTCAGAAGCCTTTGAAGTAATTGATAGTAATAATTTTATTTCTTCAAAAAATGAAAATTCATACGAAATAAAATATTCAGATGATGATAAAAAACTAAGTGTTAAAAACAGAAAAACAAATGAAAGTAATGAGCTAAATCTTCATCAATATATGTTTGGTAATGTTTCCAAGCTAATCCCGACTTTAAAGAAAATTTCAGGTGATGAACTGATTAAAATGAGTGAAAATGTAACTCGTTTATTTCAAATAGATGATGATGCCGCATCTTATTATCATCCGGGAAGAAAAGATATTAATACATGTGATAATGAGTACATTTTCTTACATGAGTTGGGTCATGCAAAAGATATGAAAAATTATGATACAACAACATTTAAAACAAAAGATGCAACTGAAAATACATTAATTTCTGCTCAAAAAGAAGTTGTAGATACGTATAAAGCCGAAAAAGAATTATTTAATAAAAATTTTTCAAATACACAAAGAGAACATATAGATTATTTTATGAAGTCGTTAGGTCATAGCAGCGGAACAAACGGTGCATTAAAGGAAGCACTTGCAGAGATTAATGCAATATTAAATACATTTAATTCCGTAGATAGATATTCTTTACGTTCTGAATATTTGCAAAGATACTTTCCACGTACGATAGCAAAACTTGCAGAAAATTTATAAAATAGTTATAATGTTTTTAACGGAGAATTTTATGTTAAAAAAATATATAGCATTTACCTTAGCAGAAGTTTTATTAGTAACTGCGATTATTGCAATAGTTGCGGCATTAACGGTGCCTAATACAAAGAAAAGTCATGATGAATCGGTATTGAGAGCAAATGCAAGAACGGTTATGGCAAAACTTGATACGGTGCTTTCACAAATTGATATGAATGAATTAATGATTAGAACAACAGATACGAATGCTGCACGTTCAAAAGCTGTTGTTGACGAAATGGCAAAATATTTAAAATTATCAGGAAATTGTGGAAATTTAACAAGTACGGGTAATAATTGTTTTCCTCTTGCTTCGATAACAAATGGTACTCTGGGAAATCTTAGCAGTCCTACAAAAAATACTAATTGTGCTTCTGCAATATTAAATGACGGTACAGAATTTGCGGTTTGTATGGTAAACAGATTTCCAAATTCAAATTCAACTGTATTTTCAAACAGCAAAAGGTTATACGGGTTTATTGCCGCAGATTTAAACGGTTATAAAAATCCTCCAAATCAAAGAGCAAGAGATATTTATTATTATGTCATAAACGAAGACGGCTCTTTGGCATTGGCAGATGCATCTAATCAATTACAGTTTGAAAGTCAGTCTTTACAAGGTGCTAGATACAGCTTTTAAATTCGAGTATGAAATCTTCAAAATCGTTGTTTAATTCTTTTGTTGTTATTTCATTTAAACCAATGGTAAATGATTTATTTTCAGGACTATCAAGTCCGCTGTGAATTGAAGTTATTGTAGCGGAATTACCTTCTTGTTTAATTGTAAATTCGCTTTCTTGGCGTTTGTTTACAAATTTTACCGAAAAACTGTTATCTGTTTCTACTATTGGAGTTTCGGTATTGGATAAAATATCTTCGTATTCTTTTAATAATTCTTCTATAACAGGTTTTATAACATTTTCAACTTTTTTATCAAAAATTTGCTTGAATAATTTAAAGTTTTTATGAGTATTATTTACGGGTATTACTTCGTTATCAAGCCATTCATCATTTTTTTGAGAGTCGGATTCTATTATGTACAGTAAGTTAGGTGCAACTTGTGCTTTTGTTAAACCGATTTTCAATTCTTGTTCTATTTCAATATATGGTGATTTATCTATTACATAAATGCAGCCACAAAGTGTTTCATCCGCACCTATACTTTTATTTAATCTGTTCCATACAACCATTGATCCTTCAAGATTTGTATTTGCTAATAACATGTAAAAAGTATTTTGATATTTTGTTAATGCAACTGTATCTGTCGCACGAACATTATTTTTTATTGTTTCGATAATATTATCTGTACTTGGTTTTAATCTTGAATTTTTGTTAGGTTCAAGTGCAATAAATATTCCGTCAATTTGTTTTTCTGCTAAGTAATCAATTTCGTTTTGAAATACTTTTGAACTGTATTTAGATGTATAAAATCCGGTTTTTGAATCTATTGCGTTTAATTGAGTTAAAAGTTTTTCATATTTTTTATGTTGCTGACGAAGTTCATTTTTTTGTAAACTCCAAATAGTTCTCATCAATATCTCAGAATTACCGTATTGTATTGATAAAACATCGCTAATACCTGCTTTGTTT
>DFEL01000015.1 GCA_002369055.1 Cyanobacteria bacterium UBA3803 | reverse complement strand
CTCTTATAAAATGGGAAGATTTTTCCGTAAACGCAAATGAAACCGTAAATTTTAGCGGAATGGATAAAGCCTTAAATTTTGTTGACGGTCTTGGCAATCCTTCTCGCATTATGGGCAATATCAATGCCCCAAATATTGATTTATTTATTATGAATCCCAGCGGGGTTCTTTTTGGCAAAAATTCTTCCGTCAATGCGGGAGCGTTACACGCTTCAACTAATTTGCTTACTGATGAAATGCAAGAGCAATATTTGACGAGTGGCACAAATCCGTTAAATTCTATAACAAATGCGGAGGATTTAATGGGTGATGTGGCATTTCTCAATGATATACAAGCGGATAAATTAGTGGTTAGAGGGCGTAATATCTCTATTTTACATACGGATAAAATCAATGCAACGGAAACGGATCTTCGCGTTCCCGAAAACGGTCACATAGACACGCCGACAGGCGAAGATATAAGCAATATTGGAGGTAAATATTTAGACGGTTCTACCAATGCGAATATAAACCGAAATGATTTTACGGTGCTTACTTCCGAAGCGGAATTAAAGAATTTATCTCCTACAGGTCATTATATGCTTGACGGTAGCGATTTAACTTTGTCCGATTCTTGGACAGGAATTAAAGACACAACGGATAACGCTATCACTTTTTCGGGTGTTCTAAACGGTATGGGGACAACTATATCGGGATTAAATGGCTCGGAGGGATTTTTTTCTAAAGATTCTACACTTAACGGTGAATTAAGAAATTTTGATTTTAAAGATAACAGTCCCACTCTAGATCACGCTTTTATTGTTGATAAAGTAAAAAATGCTACAATCGGAAATATCCGTAATATAAGTGATGAAAATTTAATTTTCAACAACGATACCCATTTTTATACTAATCGTAGACCCTATGGATTATTCGGAGGCGTAGAACAAGAAGGATATTTGAATATTTATAGTGTTGCAAATAATATGAATATAATAGGTAATAGCACTTGGGTTCTTGGCGGTATTCTTGGAACAATCAATAGCGGAGCAAACGCTTTTATAAGCAACATTCATAACAAAGGGCAAATTAGTATAAATAAAGATGTTGATAATATGCCTTTTGCGGGACACGGAGGGTTAGTCGGAAAAATTGATAGCTATTCCTCAACCACAAATAATATTATTCGTCATTCATCAAATAGTGGTGCTATATTTGGTAAAACTTTTGTTGGAGGTATTGTTGGGCAAGTTTCCCAAAATGAAAATTCCTCCATAACATTAAACGATGTAAATAATGAAGGAGCAATAACTTCAGATGGAACTCAGAGTGGTGGTATTGGCGGTTTGATTGGAGAAATTTTTCAAGGTACACTTAATCATAATAAAATTTCTAATAACGGTTTGATTACAGGTGTTGATAATTCATCAGTAGGTGGCTTATTCGGAAAAATAGAATTATCCTCTAGCCTTTCACTCAATGAAATTTCAAACGGCAAACTTTATAATTCTTCTGATATAAATGGTGCAAATAATGTAGGGGGCTTAATAGGCGAAATCAATAATACCAATCTTTATATAAATGATATTCATAACAAAAATGATATTACAGGAAACAACAACATAGGTGGTTTGATTGGCATAGTCAATCATAAAGTTAATGATAATCCTAAAAATTTATTCCTTAACAATGTATCTAATTTAGGGGATATTCGGGGGTTGAGTTTTCTAGGTGGTTTGATTGGCAATATCGCGAACGGATTAAATAAATTTGAGGCAAAAAACACTTACAATACAGGTTCAATTATTTCTTCTGCAACAAGCTCAAGTTTTAGCTCAGCCTCTTGTTTAGGTGGATTAGTTGGTGCTATGGGGGCAGCCACTTGGTACGGCGGTGATAGTTATAATAAATATTTTATGCGAGATGTGAAATTTATAAATTCCTATAACGAAGGAAATATTTCTAGTAAATTTTCCAATGTTGGTGGAATTACAGGAAGAATAAAGTTTGCCAAAAGTGAAGATAATTTGATTTTGAACAATGTTTATAATAAAGGAAATATTGCTAGTGATGGTGGTTATACCGGTGGTTTAGTAGGTGATATTATTGGTGGAACATTTGATGTAAATAATATTTATAACAGCGGCTCTATTTATATTGATCCTTCTATTTCTCATAATTCTTACACAGGCGGAATATTTGGTGCTGTCAGTGATTCAATTTTTTCTCTAAACGAAGAAACAAATGGCAAACCATTTAATACAGTCAATGTAAATGGTAGCAATAATTATGTAGGTGGTTTAATAGGTAGTATTGGCGGTCAAAGCAAATGTGTTTTAGAAAATATAAACAATACAAACGAAGTTATAGGCAAAAATCGTGTTGGTGGTATAATTGGAGGTGTAACAGATAATGCCAATGTTACCATAAATAATAGTAGAAATTCAGCTAATATCCAAAGCAACCGTCCTCAAATTGGAGGTATTATTGGATATATAAGCGGAGCTTCCGTTTCTAAACGCCCGTCTGTTAAATTAGATAATGTTTATAACGCAGGAAATATTACCAGTAGTGACTACGGTACCGGTGGCTTAATTGGTTATGCGTCTTACGGTGATTTAATTTTTAACAATGTTTTTAATAAAGGCGTGATTAAAGGAAAAAATGATACAGGTGGTTTAATTGGTTATAATATTTATACTCCTTTAGAATTTAAAGGAAAATGTTATAACGAGGGAGATATTACAGGATCAAATGCTACAGGTGGTTTAATTGGTTATATAGCCTCGTCACCCAAATTATCAATCAACAATACCCATAATTCAAATAAAATAACTGGCAGTAATGGTGTAGGTGGGATAATTGGTCAAATCAATAACACTGAAATAGAAATGGATAATGTAAATAATACAAATTCTATTATAGGTTCACAATATACAGGCGGGATCATAGGTCAAATAACTTCATCTTCTTCAACAAGTCCCGCTTCAAGCATTTCCTTAAATCATACATATAATATAGGCGATATTAAAATTTCTAACAATAGCTCTTTGGGTGGCTTGATTGGATATGCTAAAGTAAATAATCTTGCTATCAATCAAAGTTTCAATTCTGGAAACTTCATTGATAGTAGCGCCGCTACGGCAGGTGGTTTAGTTGGTGAAGCAATAACAACAAACGGCTTAATTGTAAAAGATTCTTATAACAATGGAACTGTTAAAGGAAACTACGGCGGGGGCATAATCGGTACAGTTTCATCAGATGTTACAATGACTAATGTGTATAATGCAGGAGATATTAGCGCAATTTATAGAGGAGGTTTAATTTATAATAATACAGATAGCAAAACCATTACATTAAATAATACTCATTATCGAAATAAAAATTCCGGCAAATGGGGGAGCAATATAACAACACCTATATTGTATGGCAAAATGATTGATTACAATGCAACAGAGTGTATTGCTAATACAATAGACGAATTAAAAACTCCTACGACATACAATGGATTTGATCTTGATATAAGTGGTGAAAGTAATCAAGATAAAATATGGCGTATTTACGAAGGGAATACTACGCCTTATTTAACAACCTTTATGACACCTGTAGAAGTTGATGTTGCTTCTATGACTACAAAAATAAATTATGATGGAGAAGAACACACAGCTTCTATTAGCGATTTATTAACCACAGCTAAAAGTCAAGTAACAGAACCGGAACATATTTTCGGTAATGATGTAAAAGGAACGGAAATAGGCATTTATAAATCTCAGTTATATTCCGATCAGTTGGGTTATAATTTCAAATTTAAAGCCGAATCAGAGGGAAAAGAGAATAATACAATTTATTTAGTGATAAGAGATGGTTCTATTCCAGAACCTATCCCTACACCAACGCCAACTCCAATCCCTATAATTACACCAACAGAAGAAGAAACAACAGAAACCGAGCCGACAGATACGGAAACAACAGATTCCGAATCTACTCAAACAACGCCTACGGAAGTCGTTCCCGAAAAATCTTCTACAGATGAAACTTCGGAAAAACCGATTTCAACAGAGCCTATTTCCGATGAAACGATACCGGAAGAAGAAACGCCGACAGAGATTAAGCCTGTTGATACCGTTCCAAAAGAAATTACGCCTACTACCGATACGGCACCTATAGAAGATAATGTAAAACCAACAGCAGAGCCGCTTCAATATGATGTGGAAAAAGAGGTGTTTCAGCCTGTTGAGTTTCCGTTTCAAAAAGGAAATTACACGGATTTAGATTCGCATTTTCATTTGCTTCACGCTTCTGATGATGTTTCGGATATAGAAGAAGATTATGACGAAACAGAAGAAGATAATATGCAAAAAGTGGCTTAACTTTATATTCAAAATTGTAAATTATAGCAAAAAATCCGTTCAATTTGGACGGATTTTTTGCTCTCAAATTTTGATTTTTTGTCGCAAATAATATATAATAAAAAAAAAGCGGAGGTGATATTATATGAGTTTTAATAACTATTTTGGTAAAGATAAAAGAAAACCATATCGAGGTGGTAAAGCAATAGATCCTTCTTGCAGGAATCACGGCGGTTGTCCGTGGTGCGAAGGAAATAGAATGTATAATGATAAAAAACATCGAGAAAGTGCGAACGAGCAATTAAAAGAATATCGAATGAGAATTGGTTAATTTTTATTTGATTTTTAAAAAAAATATTGTATAATGAATTTGTTGTTTTGAATAGGAGGAATGATTATGGCAGTATCGGAAAATTTTGAACAACAAATTCAAGCGATTGATGAAAAAATCGAAAAAGCGACGGCGAAAATAAAAAATTTAAAAGCAAAACGCCAAGAGCTTTTAGAGAAAAAAGAATCCTTCGCTATGCAAGAGATAACGAAAATTTTACAAGAAAAAAATCTCTCGGCACAGCAAGCGGCAGAAATCCTCCGCAATCACAATATGCAGTAATTCTCCCTTTTTATAAAAATCCCGCCTTAAATTAGGCGGGATTTTTTATTGTCCGTATTGTATTAAAATAAATATTTTTTATACATTTTAAAGTTTTGATTATTTTAATATACCTTTCCGTATAACTCAATAAAATCCGTAATATTTGAAGGTTAAGTCTGTGTAAAATATTATAAAGATTTTATGAGTTAAAAGGGTGTGAAGAAATGATTTCCAAAGAAGAAATGATAAGAACAAAAGAGCAAGCCAAAGGTATGCTTGAATGGTATCTTCAATCCCAAGGAATTAACACGAACAAAAATTTTTCCTGCCTTTCCACGGATCACAGCGATTCTAATCCGAGTATGACTTTTAATAAATCGACAAATACGGTTTATTGTTTCGGATGCGGAGAACACGGAGATATTTTCGATGTTATCCGTATGCAATACGGTATTCCCAAAAATGATTTTAAAACCATTTT
>DFEL01000174.1 GCA_002369055.1 Cyanobacteria bacterium UBA3803 | reverse complement strand
TTCGTGATAATAAAGATTACATTTCGTTTAAAAAAGCGTTTGTATTATCAACATTATTGCATCCTGCCGTAGTTGTTGTTATATGGCTTATAACCTTTGCTTTAATGCTTTTGGGTATTGATTTGTTTATGTTTAATAAACCAAAACCTAAAATGAATGACATTGAATTTGTTTTGGTTGAAAAGGAAGCAACTCCAATAAACAAAAAGACTCCATACAGAGCAGATATAAATTCTCGTGCAGGCGGAAAACACGATCCTACAAGAAAAGTGTCAATGCCATCACCAAAACCTGCAAAAACACAAAAACCAAAGCAGGCGGCTCCTGCGGCGAAAAAAACACCTGCAAAAAAAGTGACAAAACCACAGCAGACAGCACCAAAGCCAAAAGCAACACCACAACCTGTTAAAAAGGCTTCACCGCAACCTGCAAAAACAAATGTCGCTCCAAAACCTGCTCCACCGAGCGTAAAACCGACAGCAAAACCTGTTGCTGCACCAAAGGTTACAACAACACCAAAAACAAACTTTAATGTCCCTGTACCTCCAAGTGCAAACAAGGGTAGTTTATCAACAGGACCGGTAAGTTCAAAAGGTTCTTCAAATAAATCGGCAGGCGGTAATTATGCACCGACTCCGTCACTCGCACCAACTTATAAGCCTTCAGGCAGTAATTCAGGTTCAAGTACCGGCTCAAAAGGTGCTTCTGCAAGCAGAGGCGGTACCGGTAATTACGGTAATCCTGGACCGGGTAATCCTAACGGAAGACCGGGTATTGATACAATTGCCGCACCTGATTTTGGTCCTTATATGAGAGATTTACAACGCAGAATTAAAATGAACTGGGATCCTCCTAAAGGAAACGAAAGTAAACGTGTAGTTTTGATGTTTAAAATTGCAAAAGACGGAAGATTATTGTCATGCACCGTTCACAAATCGTCAGGGCTACCTGCGGCTGATAATGCAGCTATAAATGCGGTTAAGCTTACCGCACCATTTAAACCGCTACCTGCAAACTTCTCAGGTCCAAGTGTAGATATTCAATTTACATTTGATTATAACGTATTTGGCGGTAGTTACAGATAATAAAAAACAGTTAGTACACATTATATAAAGGATAAAAACATGGAATTACTTATTCATTCAATTCAACTAGATTGGCCCGTATTGACACCTATTTTGATTTGCTCAATTTTGGTTGTAACGGTTGCAATTAACAGAGTTTCTTTTTACAAACAAAACAAAAGAGATGTTGTTCAATTTATTCCGAAATTACAAAAAGAACTTGCTAAAGAAAATTTATCAGGTGCTCAAAATTTATCTATTCAACTTGGCGGTGTAATTGGCGAAGTTACAGAAGAAGCTGTTAGAATTTTTACCGAACAACGCTCAGGTTTTTCTCGCTCTTTTGATATTGCTTCAACATTAGCAACAAGAAAATTAGAGAATCATTTAACAGTTCTTGGTACTATCGGTGGTGTTTGCCCATTCTTAGGGTTATTTGGTACAGTTGTAAGAATTTTATACACTTTCCAAGATTTAGCAACTCAAGGTAATCAATCAGCAGCAGTTGCAATGGGTATCGGTTCTGCATTGATTGCTACCGCTTTTGGTCTTGGTGTTGCTATCGTTGCAGTAATTTTCTATAACTATTTCCAATCTGTTGTTAAACATTACGAAGACGATTTCAACTTGATTAAATTATTATTCTTAAGTTTTGTTGATTCAAACGATGACGTTAAATCTCAAACATCTACAAATATTGCTTTATAAGGGATTAAATAACAATGGCAATGCAAACTAATAAGGGCAAAGAAGCTCTTTTTACAGAAATAAATATTACACCGTTGACAGATATTTTCTTGGTACTTTTGATTATCATGATGGTTGTTGCACCGACATTTCAATCTATGGATAATGATATTAGTATTCCGGAAATTAACAGCGGTATTTCTATTGAACAGAAAAATTGTACTGTTTCTGTTACAAAAGAAGGACTGCTATACATTAACGGTAAACAAATTAATGCAGATGCACTTACTTCTGAATTAGAAGCTATAAAAGATTCTTTGGAGAAAAAAGAAGTTGTTGTAAAAGCAGATGAAAATGCAAAAAATGCTGTTGTTTTAAAAATTATGGATGCAGCACAAGCAGCAGGTTATGAAAAATTAATTGTTGCAGGTGAACCTTTAAGCAAAAAAGAACAAAACGAATTAAAATCTAATGATGAAAATTTAAAGCAGGAAAATATGTTTGAAGCGGAACAAGCTTTTCCAAGCAGACCTAAAGTGAAAGAACAATTGAATATTCCGCAAGATGAAGAATGGAATGAATAATTATGGCAGGCAATAAACGAGATACTTTTAACGAAATAAATATTACACCGTTGACGGATATTTTCTTGGTACTTTTGATTATTATGATGGTTATTGCACCATTATTAGATAATCAAGGGCTTAATTTGACGGTGCCTGAAATTGTTAAACAAGAAAATCTTAAAAAAGATACTAAATTATTAAATGTTCTTGTTACAAATGACGATAAATATTTTATTGATGATAAAGAAATATCATTAGAAGAATTACCTGAAGTTTTAAAAAAAGAATCTGTTGAAAAACCGGATGGTCTTTTAATTCAATCACAACCTGATTCGACTCACGGTGCAGTCGTAAAATTAATGGATAACGCAAGAAACTCTGGTATTACAAGTATTTCTGTTGTTGAAGGCTAATTAAATTTGTTGGGCTAATATGCCTACATTTTTTAAGATTGTTTTTTATATAATAAATTTTGTAGGGCTAAGCACAATGCTAAAATTCGTCACACACAATTAACGAAGAAATTGGACGAAAGGAGGTATTTTGCTATGATTAACAAAGCAATAATGCTATTACTTTCAATAGCGATTGTAGTAATAGCATTAAAGTTACATTAATCGTAGGGTGCGAAGAAAGTCCTTGACGTAATTGGACAAAGCGTTAAGGGCTTCGCCCTACACCTATATTATTTACTATTTTTCTCTATTTGTCAACCCTAAAAGTATACATAGGTAGGATTTTTTATAATCTATAACTCTACTTTTGAAATATCAATTAATTGAGCAAAATCCATATTAAAGGCATTAGCGATTTTTTCAAGGCTTTCTATTGTAGGCGAAACTTCTGCACGCTCTATTTTTCCAATAGCATTTCTGCTTAAATCAGCCATTTCTGCTAATTGTTCTTGAGAGAAATTTCTTTTCATTCTTTCAAGTTTTATTTTAAGACATATTTTTTTTGTTATTTGACCAATTTTAATATTTTTCATGACTATTACAGTATACTATTGACACAAAACAATCTATATATTATAGTGTACTTGATGTACATTATAGGTGGCAAAATGAAAAGAAAATTAGCAAATAAGATGAATTATTTAGGATGTAAAATAAGTATTGTAAATAGTTTGGCACATGTTTTGAATAAAACTGTTGAAAGAAATGATGATGTTAGCAAAAAAGATTCGAAAAATTTAATTATCCTTTTGCAAAATCGAATTAAGGATATTGAGTTTCGCTATGAAGAAATTATAAGAGAATTTCATATATAGACAATTAACACTTGAAAAACTTATCATATTGTGATAACATGATAATATGATTAAATCTTTTAAATGTAAAGAAACTGAAAAAATATTTAACGGATTTTTGTCTAAAAAATTTTGTAATATACAATCGGTAGCAAAGCGTAAATTGGATATGATACATTTTGCTTATGCCGAAAAAGATTTAATAGTTCCACCTGCAAATAGATTTGAACATTTAAAAGGCAATTTGCAAGAATATTGTTCTATAAGAATCAATGACCAATATAGAATTATTTTTAAATTTAGCAATGGTATTGCAGATGATGTTCAGATAATTGATTACCACAAGTAAGGAGAAACATTATGATAAGACCTTCAACGCATCCGGGAGAAATTTTACTTGAAGAATTTGTTAAACCTTATAATCTTACTCAAAAACAGCTTTGTGAAGCACTTGGAGTAGGTATAAAAACTATTAGCGAAATTTATAATAAAAAACGTGGTATATCTCCTGTTATGGCTCTCAAATTAGCCAATTTCTTTGGGACAACTCCCGAATTTTGGCTTGCTGCTCAAAATGCTTATGATTTGTATTACGCATATAAATTAAAAAAACAAGAAATTGACAATGTAAAAAAAATTGCGTAGATGTTTTTTTTATGATATTCATGTGTTGTACACAGACGAAATAGAAAAGACGGAATTATTATGGATATTGAAAAATTACGCAACATTGCGATTATTGCCCACGTTGACCATGGTAAAACTTCTATGGTTGATTGTATGCTAAAACAAAGCGGAGTATTTAGAGATAATCAGCAAGTGCAGGCTTGTGTTTTAGACTCTAATGACCTTGAAAGAGAACGTGGTATTACAATTCTTTCAAAAAATATTTCAGTAGATTATAAAGGTTATCACATTAACGTTGTTGATACACCGGGTCACGCAGATTTTGGTGGTGAAGTTGAACGTGTATTAGGTATGGTTGACGGAGCATTGTTGATTGTCGATGCTGCTGAAGGCCCTATGCCGCAAACAAGATTTGTATTATCAAAGGCTTTGGAATTAGGTTTGAGAATTATTGTTGTTATTAACAAAATTGATAAACCTGCCGCTGAACCTGATTTAGCATTAGATAAAGTTTTTGATTTGTTTACGGAATTAACGGATAACGAAGAATTAATAGATTTTCCTGTAATTTATGCAAGCTCTTTACAAGGAATTGCAAAAAAAGAATTAGAAGATGAAAGCGATAATATAGCACCATTAATGGATTGTATTATTGAAAATATAAAACATCCGGAAGGTGATGCTGATGCAAATTTACAATTCCACGTAACGACACTTGATTATAACGATTATGTAGGTCGTATTGCTATTGGTAGAATTAAAAACGGTAAATTAAAATCACAGGAAACTTTGTCATTAATCAAAGCAGACGGTTCTATCCAAAGATGCAAAATTACAAAATTGTTTGGTTTCCACGATTTAGGTCGTGTTGAAATTGAAGAAGCATCTGCCGGTGATATTGTAGGTATTGCAGGATTTCCGGAAGTTCAAATCGGGGAAACAATTTCTTCCCTTGATAACCCTCAAGCATTGCCTTTAATTCACATTGACGAACCTACATTGCAAATGAATTTTTCAGTAAATGACAGTCCGTTTGCCGGTCAGGAAGGTAAATTTGTAAC
>DFEL01000057.1 GCA_002369055.1 Cyanobacteria bacterium UBA3803 | reverse complement strand
CGAAGTGCTTTTTTATTGGTGATGCAAAGCTTGCAGTTTACCAACTTTTTGATAACACATAACTTGAGCACTATTCAACTGCTACTTTATAATAATCAAACTTTTCATTACAGGGTGTTGTCTTAAATTGTGCTTTACCAAAAGAATCTGTAATATGTATATGATCTACCCCAACATATACCTGTGTATCATTTTTATCATAATATGTGACCCGAACAGTAACATAAATAGATTCATCGCTATTGCTGGAAACTATTCCACATATTCTATACCCATAATCATCAGGGCAATCATATTGTTTAATAATTTCAACCTTTGGAGGAATATTAAAATCTCCATTTTTGAAATAATTATTACTTTCCTCATCTGTTTTTACATCAGATATTTCCGTATTTTCTTCTTGCGAAAACTTTTGAAGCGTCTGAAATAACTCTTTTTCCTCATGCTTTCTTCTTGCTGTTTCATACTTTTGTAAAGCTTCCGCAACTATTTCCGGATTTTCATTTAATATCTGTCTAATTTCATCAACAGAAACTTCTGCTTTCGATGTATTGGAATACAACAAAATCAACACTATTAAACTTATAAAAGAAAACTTTTTCATATTATCCCCCTATTTTTCCAAAACAAAAAGTAAAGTTTTCTTCCATTCTTCAAATTTAACATTTTCTGGTATCGATGCATTGGCAGGACTTGTTGATGGCAGAGAATAAGACTGTCTTTTTAATAAATATTTCGAATTATATTTTTCAAAATATTCAGCAGCTTTTTTACCATTAAACAAAACATATTTCACTGATTGAAATTTTGAAAAATCATTTGGTTGCTCTTTTTCAATATTAGAATCTAAACTTCCATCTCTTTCGCATTTGGAAAGACTATCCCACAAACCGATACCTTTTGATTGAAGAAACTCACGTTTCTCTTTAGGAGTTTTTAACTCTATGCCGTTATTTAAAATTTCTTGTATATATTTCCAAAATTTATTACGTGAATTGGCATAATATGTTTGCTGATTTAATGACTCCTCACCCGGCATCGTTCCAACAATTAAAATGCGTGTTTTATCATCAATCCAAGGTTCTAAACATTTCTTTTGCATTATTTTATCCAATCAATTTTAAATAAAGCCATATACAATTTAGTATATTTATTTTTTAAAGGCAAATATTTTTTAAAACGATTAATTCGAACCCTGGGTTCAAATCCCTAGGGTCACCAATAAAAAAGCCTCCCGCAAGGGGAGGTTTTTTTATTGGTGATGCAAAGCTTGCAATTTACGAGCTTTGCAATTCCTCACGAATTTGCATCAAAATTTTTCCCATACGATTTTGACCGCTTCCAATTCCAAACCCACATTTATAACAAACCGGACAAGATTTTATCAAAACAGCATTTCCTGTTGCTTTTAACATTTCAGCTGCTTGCGGATTTTGTGTAAATTTCGCACGTAACCCTTTTTCCATAATATCGAATTTATGTTTATCAAAATCTAATCGGCGATTGATTTTATATGCCTGTGTTTTGGTTATAAGCCGAGCCTCATCCGGATTTTTCAGATGTAAAATTGTATTAAAGCGTTCGTCCGTCGCATAAAATTTCATTGCTTGATAATAGTGTTCGACGGTCGAAAAAGTATAAAGCATTCCATCTACTTCCATTTTTATTGGAAATTCAGCATAAGGACTTAAAAACCACCATTTACCAGTCGGAGAGCAAAATCTTATTTCCAAAAACATTATCACCCCCTATATGTTTATTTTTCTTGTGAATTTTATAATAAAGGCATTAAATGTGCAAGTTTTTTTATAATTAACTGATTTTACTGTATACCTATTGTAACGAGTTCGTAAAAATTCCCTTTAGTGCTGTTTTTGAACCCACAACATTCGAACTCGGTTAAGCGCTTGATTTAAAAAGAAAAAGCAGGCTTTTTACTGCCTGCTGTTTGTATTGGTGATGCTTGCCTCGCAGTTTACGAGCCTAATTTTTCAAAATACTTCTTTATTGCCGTCAAAAACGCATCAAAAAATTGGATTTCTTATCAAAATATGCTTAAACCACTTTTCTTGAAAAGCGATATTTTTTTCAATAAGCTCATCAGTCAAATCATAAGCTTCCGGCACTACAATCAACTTATCATCGTTGTCATTCGTGCGATGAACAATTCCTATACATCGTCCGACATATTCTTTAAGTGCTTTATTTTCCATTAATACATAGGCATCTAATTCTTCACCATCGCCTGATTTTGTAAACCGTACAAAACCATAATTTACCGGATATTCAAAACCATATTTTGGATGCTTGCTCCCTAAAGGCCTGTCAATTTTAACATATACCAGTTCTCCAATATATTTTGTATTTGGCGCATTATATAAAATAACCGGATAATCGTCCACATCACACCATGGTTCATATTGTTTCGCCAGACAATCAAATGCTTTTTCATCAATCAATAAAGCATTTTTTTCAATTTCCGTTCTCTTTAATACTCTTTGTTTAGCTGTAGCTAAATCGCAAAAAACACAATGAAAAACAACTTGTTCCGTCAACGTTTTTGCCCAATTATAATATTCTTTTCGTTTTTCATGCGTCCAAAATCCATAATCTAAAATAACATCTTGTCCTTTACATACATATTCAGCCGTCTTTTCGCGAATTTCATGGTCTACGATTTTATATTTAGTTTGAAAATCATCAGGATTACGCCCATATCGTTCAAGCATTATTTCATCATGGGTAAACCGAACAGCCGAAAGCTCTTTTTCCAATTCTTTGGCTATTGTTGTTTTACCAAATCCCATAAATCCGACCATTAAATGAATTGTAGGCATTTATTTTCTCCGCTGATAATCTTCGTTCATATATTACAAAACTTGCTCTATAAAGTAAACCCCTAAAGTTCGTAAAA
>DFEL01000035.1 GCA_002369055.1 Cyanobacteria bacterium UBA3803 | reverse complement strand
AATATAATTTTGAAGTTTCAAATGCCGACTCTTTATTCAAAATGTTTGATTTGTTCCAAGAAGAAGTTGATAATTGCGTAAATTCAGAACTGGTATTACCTGCTTACGATTATGTTTTAAAATGTTCGCATACATTCAATTTGCTTGATGCAAGAGGAGTTATAAGCAAAGATGAAAGAAACAATTTTATCAACCGTATTCGTTCTATGGCATCAAAAGTAGCAAAATTATACGTAGAACAACGAGAAAAAATGGGCTTCCCTCTCTTAAAGGAAAAATAGCAAAAGTTTATTGATTAAAACCACGAAAGTAAGAAATGGCAACAAAAAGAGAATATAGAATTGATTTTACAAAAGCCGGCTTAAAAAATATATTAAGACGTAAAAAAACAGATGATATGCTAAAAGATGCTAAGCGTAACGGATTAAAGAAAACGCTTAATGCATTTGACTTGATTATCTTAGGTGTTGGTGCGATTATCGGTTCAGGAATTTTTGCTGTCGTTGGAATTGCAGCCGCAGGCGGCCCTGAAAGCGTTGGAGCAGGCCCTGCCCTTGTTGTATCAATGATTATTGCTGCTATTGCGTGCGTTTTTTCAGCGTTGTGCTATTGTGAATTTGCAACAATGCTTCCTGTTGCTGGGGGTGCTTACATATATACTTTTGCAACTCTGGGCGAATTTATGGCATGGATGGTCGGTTGGATTTTGATGCTTGAATACGGACTCGGTTTTATTGCTGTTTCGTGTGCATGGTCAAATCACGTTGTACAATTCCTAAAAGGATTTCAAGGTGTTTTACCTGCTTGGATTACCAACCCTCCTTTATGGCTTGTTTCAGATTACAGAACCGTTATGGCACAAGCAGAATGCTGTGATAAAATTAAGGATTCAATACCAACTATTTTTGGTGTTCCTTTTTGTATTAATTTACCTGCAATTCTTATAATTATATTTATTGCCTGGATTTTAAAACGAGGTACTAAAGATTCTACCATAATGGCAACTGTAATGGTTGTAATAAAACTTGCAGTTATTGGCTTATTTATTATTGTTGGTGCATTTTATGTTAAACCTGCAAATTGGGTTCCTTTTGCACCTAACGGTTTTGACGGAATTTTTATGGGTGCGTTTATAATATTCTTTGCATACATCGGTTTTGACGCTTTAGCAACAACAGCAGAAGAATGTAAAAATCCGCAAAAAGATTTACCTATCGGGATTATTGGCTCATTACTTATAACTACCGTTGTTTATGTATCGGTAGCGTTAGTTCTTACAGGTATTCAAGCAACAAGCGGTGTCGCTATTCCTGAAGGATTTTTGAAAGCACCAATGGCTTATGTTATGACAATGGTTCATCAAGATTGGGTGGCAGGATTTATTTCTGTCGGTTCAATTGCAGGCTTGACATCTGTTTTATTGGTACTTTTAATGGCTTGTACTCGTATTTTATATGCAATGAGTCGTGATAATTTTTTACCGCCTATTTTTAGAAAATTAAACCGAAAAACAAGAACTCCAAATATTATTACTTACGTGGTTGCATTAATTTCAATACTTTGTGTTTTGGGATTAGATTTGAATGTCGCAGCCGAGTTATGTAATTTCGGTACTTTTACATCATTTATAATCATCTGCGTTGCTGTTTTAATCTTAAGAAAAATAGAACCAAACAGACACAGACCGTTCAAAGTTCCTTTTTCACCTTATTTTCCGCTTATGGGTATCTGTTGCTGCGGAGGGTTGATGTTATTTTCATTAAAATCATTAACCACATCAGCCGTATTATTCCCTTTGTGGTTAGGCATAGGTGCTTTAATATATTTCCATTACGGGTACAAAAATAATCGTAAAAAAGAAGCTAAATTATTGGAAATTAAGTTAAGAGCAATAGAAAAAACTAAAAAGAAAGAATTAAATAATAATGAACAATAACTTTATGCAAAATTTTAAAAATGTAGTAAAATCAGCATTAACAAAAAAAAGTACGGAAGAACTCGTTTCTGCAAGTAAACACTCCGAACTAAAAAAGACACTTAATGCTTTTGATTTAATCATACTTGGAATAGGTGCCGTTGTTGGTACAGGAATATTTACAATAGTAGGTATTGCTGCTCAAGGTGGTGACGGAGGCATTGCAGCAGGCCCTTCGCTTACAATTTCAATGGTAATTGCTGCCATTGCATGCGTTTTTTCGGCATTATGTTACAGTGAATTCGCATCAATGATTCCCGTTGCAGGAAGTGCATATACTTATACTTATGCAACAATGGGTGAATTTATGGCATGGATGGTTGGCTGGATTTTAATGCTAGAATATGCTATCGGAAATATAACAGTTGCAAGTGCTTGGACAGGATATTTTATGCAATTGCTTAAAGGTTTTGAACACGTACTTCCAAATTGGCTTGTAAATCCTCCAATATGGCTTATTAATGATTATCGTTCGGCACTTGCAATTTGCAACAAAGAAGGACTTAATCCTCACGATGTTATGCCGTATATAGCAGGTATAATACCCGTTTCAATTAACGTTCCTGCTATTCTTATTGTATTAATTCTAACTTTATTATTGGTAAAAGGTGTTAAAGAATCTACAAAAGCCGCTACAATAATGGTTTTTATAAACTTATTTATAATTATTTCCTTCATTGTTGTCGGGGCTTTTTACGTTAAACCTGACAATTGGGTGCCTTTTGCACCTAACGGTTTTGAAGGAATTTTTAGCGGAGCTTTTATCATATTTTTTGCATATATTGGTTTTGATGCTATTTCTACAACAGCAGAAGAAACTAAAAATCCACAAAAAGATTTACCTATCGGTATCTTAGGCACATTATTAATTTGTACTATCTTGTATGTTGCTGCGGCTCTTGTTTTAACAGGTATGGTAGACTACAACATGATTGACGTTCAAGCACCAATTGCATCCGCTATGAGAATGGTTGGTCAAAACAGACTTGCAGGATTTATTTCTGTTGGTGCGTTGGCAGGTTTAACTTCAGTTTTATTGGTTTATCAACTCGGTACAACAAGAATTTTATATGCAATTTGCCGTGATAAATTTTTACCTAAAGGTTTAAGACGTGTACACAGACACAATAGAACACCTTATATTTTAACTTGGCTGTCTGCAATTGTTGTTATTGTAGGTTCTCTTGTTATGGATTTGAAAATTTCAGCAGAACTTTGTAACTTTGGTACATTCTTATCATTTATAATCGTATGTGCAGCTGTAATGATTTTGAGAAAAACAGAACCTAACAGACCAAGAGCATTTAAAGTTCCGTTTGTACCATTATTCCCAATACTTGGAATATTAATGAGCGGTGGATTAATGTTCTATTCAATGAAATCCTTAACAACATCTTCATTATGGTTTATTGCCTGGTTAATTGCAGGATTGTGGATTTATACTTGTTACGGATATGCCCAAAAACGTTTGGAAGATAAACGTAAAGAGTTTTACAGTAATAAAAAGTATTAATCGTTTATAATGGATGTCGGATTTATAATTAACATTATTGAATTTGTTGCAATAGGCTTGTTTTGCGGTTTTGTCTTTAAAATTTTCAAAAAGTTCGATTTGTATGGTGTATTTTGGCTTGCCATTTTTTTATGGATTTTGTACGAACTCAGCAAAATTAAAGTTGTTTTTGGTCTGGACGGTGCGGATATATTTTTGATTGCTATATTTGTAATGCTTTTAGGTTATTTTGCAAAACCTCTTTATAATTCTGATATATCAATCAGAGAAACTGATTATTTATTAAAAAAAATTTATAATAAGCAAGCAGAAGAAAATATAGAATTAACGGAGGATGAAAAAAAACAGATTAAATCAAAATATATTTGGGATTTAGCAAAAATACCTTTTAATGTTATTCTTATTTTTGCAATAGGTGCTATAATATGTTTTTTGGTATTTTCAGAAATTAATATCATCAATTTTATGTTGATTTCAATGATTATAGTGCTTGTTTTTTTGATTATTTTTATAATCAAAAAGACAATTGAAGGATTACAAAATAACAATATTAAAGAAAGAAATAAAATAAAAAAAGATTTGCCTATAATAATCTTTTGTACGATATGTTTGTTTTTTCTGCTATTAGGTTCAATAGCACTTTTAGTTTTAACATTCGCATTGAAATAAGTGCATGCACTTGCTGAACAGATTGATTTATGATATAAAAATCATGTTTTATAATAATAAGCAGGTTTTAATGGAAAATTTATATAATATTGTATTTATATCAGAATGTCTTGTTAGTTTTGCTATAGTTGTTGGTTTTATATATTATGCCACTAAAAAATCTAAAATAAAAGGTTTTCTAGTGTCTTCTGGTATTTTGTTGCTATTTTTATTATTGTTTAGTTTTATTGAGTGGATATGCCATTGTCAGGAGATTCATCCTGTTTTATTTTATACATTTATTATACTGCTAAGTTTATTTTTATTATGGTGTACTGTAGATGGATTAATATATAATTTGACATCAGGTGACGAAATAAAAAAGATGTTTATAAAAGATACTCTTTATAAGCTAAAAATTCTCGGTTTGAGCACAGTTGGTGCTGTTTTAATATTAGAATTAGGAATGCAGATTATTAACCATAAGTCCTTTATTTTGCCATTTTTAGCACAAATTAAATAAATAAGAGGTTTTAATGGAAAATTTTGAAACAATAATATCTGTAATAGAAAGTCTTGTTGCACTTGCTATGCTTGGCGGACTAATTTGGGGAAGCACAAAAGCCTTTAAACTAAAAGGTTTTGTCATTTCTGTCAGTGTGATAATATTAATTATTCTTGGAATAACATGTTTTGAAAAATTCCTTGATTATTCATACAATAATGCCCCCATACTTATAATAATATTTTTTGCAATTCTTGCAATATTTTTACTTTGGATAATTTATATTACTATAAAAGAAAATCTAACATCAGGAGAGGAAACCAAAAGAAAATTCATAAAAGATTTAATCCGAGATTTAAAAAATCTGGGAATAGCATTATTAGGCGGTGTAGTAATAGTCGGCTTAATTGTAGTGGCATTAATAAACAATTAGAATATCGAGCGAAAACAAACAAAAGTGAGCATCAAAATACGAAGCGTTTTGGTTGAATGGTTTAAATGTTTATTTACTTTTCAACCATCCACAATTCGCAACTCACAACTCACAACTCACAAC
>DFEL01000103.1 GCA_002369055.1 Cyanobacteria bacterium UBA3803 | reverse complement strand
ATGGCTGTATTTTTAAGTTCGTATATGGTTGTATAGATTTCTCTTTTTATTGAAGTTGGCTCTTGTTTTATTATTTTTTCTGTTACTTTTGATGTTATTCTTGATACGGGTAAAAAAGAACTTCGGTTGTAATTTGTAAGGTATCCGTCAATATATAGTTTTTTACTTCTGATTTCAAATTTTTCAGGCATGAATTCATAGTCAACAAGACCAATATATGGTGCTTTATATTGGAAAATGACTGTACGAGAGTGCATTATTGCACTTGCTAAAGTTTTTATTATATCTTTGTCTATATTTTTTATTATTGAAATTCCTTTTAAAATTTCTGCCGAATCATTGTCTTTAGTATGACATGATAGTAGAGTCAGAAGATTATCAATGGCAATAAGATATGGTAGGGGTATGATTTTTAAGTATTTATTATAAATCTTAGAAAAACTTAATGCCATATTTTTATCTATATTCAGTTCAAACGGATGTGAAAGTAAATTATATTTAAAATTGCTGGATTTATCCGCTCTTGATATTGTGCAGCCTGCATTTCTTAAAGCGTTTAAATCATTTCTTAGCGTATCAATAGAAAACAAATCTTTAGGATAGTTATTTTGTTTAAAATAAGTATTAATTTCCTCTGCTGATTTTGGTGAGTCTGCAAGAAGTGCAAATAATACTAACAGTCTTACCCCAGTCAGGTTGATTATTACAGGATTTATATCTTTTAATTGTAAATTGTTTAACATATTTTTTCTTTCAATTTTGTACATTATAGTCTGGTAATAATTTATTTTCCAGAATAGTTTTACATTTCATTAAGTTTTTGAAAATTTTATTTATAACAGTTAAACTATTTTTATGAATTATATATTTTGTTTTTTAATAATTTTTTCCTTAATTTTTTCGGCTTTTAACGGTAAATTACAGGATGTAGTTAATGCGATATTGACCGGTGCGGATTTATCCGTTAAGGTTGCCTTTTCATTAATAGGTATAATGGCATTTTGGCTTGGTATAATGCGTATTGCGGAGCGTTCAGGTATTGTAGATTTTATTACAAAATTAATTAAGCCGATAGCAAAATGGCTTTTTAATGAAGTACCTGATGATAATAAGGCTATTGGAGATATTGCAATGAGCTTTTCTGCAAATGCGTTAGGACTTACAAATGCCGCTACGCCTATCGGATTAAAAGCGATGGAAGAATTACAAGAAATAAATAAAGATAAAACTTCTGCATCAAACGCTATGTGTATGTTTTTGGCAATGAATACGGCAGGTTTTCAAATTATTCCTGCAACCGTTATTGCTGTTTTAGTTGGTATAGGGTATAAAAATCCTACTGAAATAGTTATGCCGACATTGATTGTTACGGGGACTGCGTTTATTTCTGCGATAATATTTGCAAAAATTTTCCAAAAATTTTGGAGGAAACAGTAATGTCAATACACGCTTTAATGAATAATTTATCTGCTTGGATTTTACCTTTTATGTTAATTGCTATATTAACAGTTGCAATGATTAAAAAAGTACCTGTCTATGAGGCATTTACAGATGGAGCAAAAGATGGCTTTAAAGTTGCAATAAATATTATTCCTTATTTGGTTGCTATTTTGGTTTGTATCTCAATGCTTAGGGCGTCAGGTGCAATAGATGCTTGCGGAAATATTTTAAGTGGAGTGTTGAATAAATTTTCAATACCTGTTGATGTCTTACCCTTAATGATAGTTCGTTCTTTATCAGGTTCTGCTGCATTGGGTATATTTTCGGATATAGCAAATAATTTTGGTCCGGACAGTTATGCAACAAAATTAGCGGCAATAATTGTAGGAAGTTCGGAAACTACATTTTATGTTCTTGCTGTTTACTTCGGTTCTGTTGGAATATCAAAAGTCAGATATGCTTTGTTAGTTGGAGTTCTGGCGGATATTATCGGTATATTGGCAGCAATAGCGGTTGCTCATCAATTTTTCTTGTAGCATCAACCCAGCATTGTGCCAAAGGTTTTTGAGGTTGAGAAACTTTTGTTTCTTTTCTTATTAATGCTGCATAATTGATGTTTATAAAATCAATTGTTTCCAGTCTTTCAACCGTATAATCTTCGCTTCCGCAATTATGGCAAAAATTATTAACCGGTACGATTTTACCGTTTTTAACTATCGCTTTATGTTTTAATCCGCAGCAAGAACATTTTACTATATACCATTGATTTTCTATTAAAGCACCACAATCAGGACAATACCCAAAATCACAGTTTACTCCAACGTGTTCGTGTTTGCATGCTTGTTTTGGCGACAAAAAGTTTTTAATAAGTTCTAAAATCATAATAACCTCGATTGCATTTTGTAGAATTAAATAGAATGTAGATATCTTTTTTTTAATAATCTTTTTTCTAAAGTCAAAAAATAAAAATTACATTGCAATATTTGTTTACATTTGTTCTTGAAAATGTGTAAATTTATATTAAAAATTAAGGCTTTTAGCAGTATTTTTACTTAACAAAATACGAACTATGTAGTACAATTAAATCACTAATGGTACATATTGGAGGAATTTAGATGCACAACATTTCATTTTTAGGCAGACGTGAAGATAAAAACACTGTTGAACAGTTGAAAAAACAGGGGGATGCTCTTACTTTAAATAATCAGCGTAATATTAATACTGCTATTGATAAATTGGCAGAAGATTCTTCCGAAGATAATATTAAATTTTTGATGAGTGTTGCTCAGGGTTTGAGATACGGTACAAGTTTTGAACTTGGTGATAAAAAAACTAATAATGACTGGAAAGGTAAATTACAGCATGCAACAGAAAAAGCACTTGCAAATACTGATTCTCCAAATAAAGCAAAACTTCAGGAACAATTTAAAGCAACTTTTATCGATAAAAAAGAAATGACAGAAGATGAAAAATCTGTTATGGCTTTACGTGACAGTCTTTTGAAGACAAAAGGTTTGCCTCAGGCTATTAATGATTCAAAAATTGATGCGGTTAAAAATATTGCTAAAAACTTGGATTATTTTGTAATCTCATCAGAAATTACAACAAAAGAAAAGAAATCTTGTTTGGAAAAATTAAATACTTTGATGAGTCCGGATTATAAGATTAATTCTCAATTAAAAGATAAAAAGCCTCAAGTATTGGGTGAATTATTAAATGACCTTGTTGTAAAAACTGCAGAATCTGATAAGCCAATTATCAAAACAACCGATCAAAGACACCACGGTATGTGTGCTGCAATTTCTACATCAAGAAAAGTTATGGCTTATGAATACAAAGACAAATATGTAACCATGATTATGGAAGAATTGAATAATAAGCCTGAAATGAAGGTTTATGATCCAACAAAACTTGGCACAAATGCGAAAATTTCTGTCCCAAAAACAGAAGTTGATTTTGATTATGCTGATGATAAAGGTTACAGAATTTTGGATGCTTCTGCTTTGCAATGGATGAATATTGCAGGTAATACAGGTAGAGGTGACGTTCAATCAACACATTTTTCTGCTTTTGATAAACAGTTCTTTGATACATTCCATGATGCTCATTACATGCGTGATTTAGATAATCCAAAATTAGTTCCTCATCAAAATCATTTGAGAGCATTGGAAAAAGCGGAAGAGTTTGTTTCATCTGCTAAAAAAGGTATTGAAAAACGTGATAAAGAAGCCGTTGAACAAAGACAGAATGCTCGTTTTAACGCTCAAACAGTTGTTAAGGCAAATGCCGCTCTTAATAAAGAATTAAGTGCATTAATGCCTGATAAATCAAGTGAAGAAATGAATAAAATTGTTAATCGATTTTTAAAAATGGGTGAAGTAAAAGGCTCTCAATCAGACGATTTGCATTTCCACGATTATGAAGAACAATCTATGAAAAAACAAAAGATGTCAAATTTCATAAAACAAGAAAATCCGAATGTAAAACAAGAAGATATTGATGAAAGAATGACAAATATCTTTAATATGTATGAATTGTCAACAGAAACAACAGAAGCAATGAATAAAGAGATTATTCCAAAATCTCCAAAAAATAAAATGACAAAACTTTATAAACCATTATATGAAGCTGCTGCTGCGTATAGAACGGCTCAAGATAAGAAGCTTGATATTCCGGAAGAATTGGCAAAAGAAGTTAAAAAATATGGTCTTGGCAGTGATGCAACAAAAGTTGATATAATGAAAAAATATGAAAATGAAGGTAAAGTTGTATCAGAAGATATTTTAAGGAGCCTGCAAGACAAATATAATAAAATTGCAAAATATGCTGCTGTTGTTGAAAAGGCAGAAGTAAAAGGTGATAAACTGGATATGCCTAACTTATATGACATGTCTGATAATGAAAAAGAAGCTTTAGATAAAGTTGGTAAAAATATAAATAAAATGTATGCTGAAGTTTCAAGAGATACAAAAGCAAAACAAAAAGAACTGGAAAAACCTTTAAACGAACTTGCAAAACAAGTTGGTAAAGAAAAAGGTTCATTCTGGGTAAACAAAGAAGGTTCATCAGGTCTTTGTACTCCTCAAGAAATAAGAATTCTTGAGCAAATGACAGGCAAACCTTTCTATGCTGAAGAAAGTGTAGAAGCAGCAGCAGAAAGAATTAAAAAAGGTCCTCACTCAGGTATAAGCGGTACATCTGTATATCATAATGATCATGGCGGACACGCAATGTATATTGCAGATGTTGCACCGGTTCTTGTTAAAGACCCTAAAACAGGAAAAGTGGAAGTTAAAGATGCCATTATGCACGATAATACTTGGGGTGCAAGAGAACATGCTAAAACTTGGATTGACTCAAAAGGCTTATTAAGAACTGATTATCAATGCGGTCGTGGTGGTAAAGACGGATATATTACAAATTCAGCTTGGCAAAATGGTACATTGGTAGAAGATTTTAAATATGAACCGGGTTCAATAAAAGGACAAAAATTTAAAATGTTCTATGATGCAATACTTCCTACCGTTGAAAACGATACAACAAAAACTGCAACAACTCTTGTTCAAAATGCTTTTGTTGGACCAATGGTAAATATGAGTAAAATCGCACAAGTTATGCAAGCAGTTAAGAATGTACCTGCTGAATATCTTGATAAAGTTATGGAACGTGCTGAAAATGCAGGTGAAACAAAGAATATGATTGAAGCACAGGTTATGAAAGACCTTGATAAGATTAATTCTGAAGCCGATTTGAGTAAAGCACATAAAAATACTCAAAAATATATGCAAACAGTTGCAGAACAGTTATCATTTACAAGAGAAAACGCTAAACAGGCAATGTTAGAAGCTTTAGCCGTTGATGTAAATGCGAAAAATATTGATACAATTGAAGATGGCAACTTTAAAGTTTTAAAACACTTTATTGACAGCAAATTTGACCCTAAAGATAATAAAGAATTTATCGCAAAATTTAATGAAATATCAAATATGCCTATGGATAAAGCAGAAAAATTGTTTAAGGATTCAACCGATGAACAATTGAGCGTAAAAACGATTACACCATTTGAAGCGGCAAGACAAATCAAAGGACTTGAACCTGCTGCCACGAGTGCATTAAATAGTGCAATATTTATGGATTCAATTCAAGATAACATTAAGTTGACTGAAAAAGGTGATTCTTTTGAAGAAGCATTCTTTATTTTACAGCGTGATTGGAATAATTTAAACGCTACAAAAGAAATTAAGCAATTAAGAAATAAAATGTTCCAACAACACGGAGTAAGGGCAGCATATCCTGAATGTTCATTAACAACACCTGAAGAAACAGGAAAACTTGCTCAAAAATTCTCGGGTACATTGAAACAAGGTGTTGAACTTGTAAATGTTTTAAAACAAATGCAAGACGGTAAAAT
>DFEL01000137.1 GCA_002369055.1 Cyanobacteria bacterium UBA3803 | reverse complement strand
AAAATGCCACATGTCTTATCCATGTCTAACATGTTTTTATCCTTTTGTTACAGAAGTGTTACAATTTTAAAAAATAACAATTATGATATAATCATAATATGAAAAATTATTTTATCGACACACATTCGCATATTGATATGATTGAGGAATTTTCCGTTGAAACAATTATAAAAAAAGCAAACGAAAATGATGTTAAAAAAATTATAATTCCCTCAGCAGATGAAAGCTCCTTTGAACCAATACTTAAAATATGCGAAAAATATGAAAATGTGTTTTGCATGCTGGGTGTATTTCCTCAAGAAGTTCGCAAGTGGAACGACAAAACCGCAGAAAATATAATAAATCTGGCGAAAAACAATAAGAAAGTTGTTGGTATTGGTGAAATCGGCTTGGACTACTATTGGGACACAAGTTTTATTAATTTACAAAAAGAAGTTTTTATTAAACAAATTGAAATTGCAAACGAACTAAAACTTCCGATTGCCGTACACGACAGAGAAGCCCATAAAGACACTTTTGACATAATAACAAAATATAATAAAGGTTCTGATGTACTTTTACACTGTTTTTCAGGAAGTGTCGAATTTGCAAGAGAATGCGTAAAAGCAGGATTTTATTTGGCTTTAGGCGGTGTCGTAACTTTTAAAAACGCAAAAAAAATGAAAGAAGTTGCAATTGATATGCCACTTGAAAGATTAATGCTTGAAACAGATGCTCCTTATTTAACTCCGGTTCCTCACAGGGGCAAAACAAATGAACCAAAATATATACCGCTAATTGCACAGGAAATAGCAAATTTAAGAAGTATTAATGTAGAAGAAGTAGCCAAAATAACTTCAGAAAATGCAGAAAAGGTATTTAAAATTTGAAAAAAGAACGACTGGACAAATACCTTGTTGATTTAGGTTATTTTGAAAATAAAAGCAAAGCGGCAGCCGCAATTCTTGCAGGCGATGTATTGATTAACGATGAAAGAATTACAAAAGCAGGATATCAAATTACAATTGAAAAAGAATATGATATCAGAGTAAAATCAATGCCTTACGTTTCACGTGGAGGTTTTAAGCTTGAAAAAGCGTTAAAAACTTTTGATATAGATGTAAAAGACAGAATTTGCCTTGATGCAGGTGCTTCAACAGGCGGATTTACCGACTGTCTGCTTCAAAATGGTGCAAAATTTGTTTATGCGGTTGACGTAGGATATGGACAACTGGCTTGGAAAATAAGGAACGATGCTAGGGTAAAAACTATCGAAAAAACTAATCTGAAAATCTGCAAAAAAGAAGATATTTATTCCGAAACAGAACCCGTTGCCGATTTACTTGTATGCGATGTTTCGTTCATTTCGTTAGAAAAAGTTTTACCAAATTTTCAAAAACTCCTTGATGATAAACAAGAACTTATCTGCCTTATAAAACCACAATTTGAAGCAGGAAAAGAACTTGTTGAAAAAGGAGGAGTTATTAGAAATAAAAATACACATTATAACGTTATTGAAAAGGTTGTTATATGTGCAAAATCATTGAACTACAATGTTTTAAATCTTACTCACTCTTCAATAAAAGGACCTTGCGGAAATATAGAATATTTAATTCACTTATCTAATATTAAAGAAAATGAATTATTTAATTTAAATATAGAAAATACTGTCAATAAAGCGTTTGAAGAATTAAATTAATCACTGGTATAATCACAAATAGTACCTTCAATATTTTCTTCAACTTGATTATATTTGTTAGCAATCTTATTTTGTGAATTTAAAGATTTTAACTCTTGCATAGTTTTATCACGCAAATCTGTAATTATATTTAGATTTTCTTTTTCCAAATCCAAAATTTCTTTTTTTATTTCATCTATAATTGATATCTCATCACCTGTCAAAGATACTGTTTTGTTTATAAGCATAAGTTTTGAAACTAATTGAGATTTATAATTTTCGCAAGACAAAGCCTCATCATAATCTGAGTTATCTATTGCACGTTTTGTTCTTTGTGCGACACTCAATATTTGTTGATATAATAACTTTAATTGTTCAAATTGATCGGACATACTATCCTTCATATTCTGTATCAGCACCTACTGCTACATTTTGACTGTTTACCATTGCAATAGCCTGTTTCCACGTAGCACGCAAATCAACAAGATGCCTCAAAACTTCATCTATTTTAGTAACATCTTTCTTTAAATTTGCCTGCACTAACGTATTATAAAAATACTCATATAAAGCTTTTATTCTGATAGCAAAATCACCACCATTTTCTTCATCAACCGTATTTATAAATTCCAATATAATATTTTCCGCACCAATAATATTATTGTGAATTTCCGGAATATTCTTTTGCTCCATCGCAATTTTTGCCTTGTTCAAAAATTGAATAGCACCATCATATAGTAATATTAATATTTTTTCCGGAGTTGCCGTTTCTATTTCATTTTTCTGATATTGTTTTAAGTAAGGATTCATTAAAATTTATACCTCTATATAGATTTATTAACAAGGATACCTGAATTATAATCCAACTTGTTTATCATTTCAAGAAAATCATCCGCATTTATAGATTCTAATGTTTTTTTTGTAATTTTATTATACAGTTCTATTCTATCAGTATATTTATTAACTTTTATAATAACATTTTCAGGGTCTTTAATCAAAAGCGATTTATACTTTTGAGCATTTTTTGACGAAATTTTAGCATCTTTATTTAAAGAACCTTCTTCATCTTTTTCTTCGTTTTCTTCGTCAGCATCTTCTTCAGCGTAACCGTCTTGAAAAAAATTATTTTTATTTTTTTCTTCTTTTTCGTCATTATTAATTCTTTTATTAACAGCACGGTCAATTTTCTCTACTGTCTTTTCACCACTGCTTAAAACACCCTGTTCAACAGACGCTGCTGCCTGTGCTGATGTTATATCTTTCGGAAGTCCCAAAGCAGACATTGAAAATCCGTCAACACTCATTTCTTATCCTTTTGTTACAAATTTTGTATTTATGTACTTTTTATATTATAATAGAATAGGTAAAAATTTTGAATACTAAATGGAGAGTATTTTGAAAAAGAATATTTTAAACGCATTCATAGAAAAATTAAAAGCATTTCCGTTATGGATTAAGCAAGTTATATTTTTGTATCTTTATAAAGATTTAAAAGAAGCAACTTCTGACGACTTTATTGAAACAAATGAAGAAGATATGCTAAATTTGTTTGTTCCTACATTATCTTATGTTGGTAGAACAGAACTGGAAGAACGTGCTAAAGGTTTTGAACCTAATCTTTATACATTCTTGGAATGTGTAGAAAGTGAAATGTCACTTTTGGAAGTTGCATTGAACAATTTTTGGACATTAGAAGAAACATGTAAACATTTTTTGGCTGCAGTTGATGCAGATTTAATAAAAGCACCTATTCCTCCAAAAATTATAGCAATGGCAGGGTTTATGGCAGGAAGATACAGAACAGGTGAATATTTCAAACGTGTAGGCAAAATTAATGTTGACCAACTTGAATTAACCATAAGACGCCAAAAAGAATTAACAGATCAAGGACAAAAAGCAAAAATTGCTCAAATAATGATAGATTTAGGCTTCGTAACAGAAAAAGATACTCATGCCTTGATGATAATAAAAGAAGAAGCAAGAAAAAGATTTATTTTAGATGCTTCTATAATTCCTGAAGGTGTAACCGGTAATGACAGCAAATACGTTGCCGAAATTGAAGAATTAAAAAAACAAAATGCTGTTTTGAAAGCAAAACTTGCAAAATTGTTATCAATGTTTAAGAAACCATAATGTATCCTGATAGTTATATACCGCAAAGACTAGTTAAACATTTTAGAGGTGAACTGACAGCACAAGAACATCTTGGCTTTGTTCAGACTTGCGATATGAAATTTGGAGAAACCTTTGGATATCCGTTTTATTTGCGTTCATGTGCAAAACCACTGCAAGCAGCACTTATAGTTGATTATAATCTTGACTTTACGCTTGAAGAAATAGCACTCTGCTGTGCTTCACATGCAGGAGAAGATTGCCACGTTAATTTAGCAAAACAACTATTAAATAAAATAGGACTTAACGAAAAGAATTTAAAATGTGGTTTACACAGACCTATTTCAAAAACGGC
>DFEL01000021.1 GCA_002369055.1 Cyanobacteria bacterium UBA3803 | reverse complement strand
GAGAAGAAGGCCGCTGAACTGTTGCTGGCGAATACGGAAACGACGAAAAAACTGAGCGAACAGAAAAGTCGTTTTGATAAAGAAAGTGAAAACAATCGTAAAAAAATAGATGCGTTGCAAAAGAATGAGAATAGATTAAATCGTGAACTGAATAATGTGAAAACAGGTTGGTCGTTCAAGACGGGCAGAGTCATTACCTTTGTGCCCCGCAAGATAAGGGATTTGTTTAAGAAGTAACTTTGTATTGCCAATAAGAAGGTTTTTAATCATCAACATGTTTTAGAACTTTGGGGTGGTGAAGACAATAAATGGGTGCTGACCTTATTGAACAACTTGAAACAGGTTATGTAAGTAATTTTTATAAGGATATAGATGAATGGCCGATAATATCTGTTGTGATACCTGTATTTAATGCGGAAAAATATTTGCACAAATGTCTTAATTCGATTATTAATTCAACTTTAAAAAACATTGAGATTATTTGCGTTAATGATGGATCGGAGGATAATTCGCTGTCCGTTCTGAATGAATATAAAAGAAAAGATTCAAGGATTAGAGTTTTGTCACAAAACCATTCGCATGCGGGCGTTGCAAGAAATGCAGGGCTTGCGGTTGCAAAGGGCGAGTATATCCATTTTATGGATGCTGATGACTGGATCGATGAAACGGCTTATGAAAAATGGTATCAGATTGCAAAGAGTTGTAATGCCGATGTCTGTGATTGTATGCATTACAATGTAGACATCCAAACGAATGCTGCGCTTCCTGCAGGAGATGTAATTTACAAAACAAGAAATGAATATTTAAGGATTACCAATTTAAAAAAAGATTTGGAACATCTTGCTTTTGGAGTGGTTGTTCCATGGAATAAAATATATTTGAGAAAGTTTTTGGTTGACAATAATATTCACTTTGATAGTTTGATTTGTGCAGAAGATAGATCGTTTTATTTTTCTGTTATTTTCAGTGCTGAAAGAATAGTAGAAATTAAAGAAACATTATTTACCATACGGTAAATAATGTTTCATCGCTTGAAGGCGGCGATTTAAGGTTGGCTAATTTTGATGTTCAATTTCGGTCGTTTGAAATTATTTGGAAACACTATAAAAATGCTACTGTAAATGAAAAAAAGGCGATATTAGATGATTCCTTTACCGGTAAGTCCGATTCAAACTGCAGACCTTACAAAATCTAAAGGATACATTCTGAATTATGATGATTATACATATTACCAATATGATTATGACGGAGCGGGTTTCCAGTTACATATTGATTTTGAAAAAATTGCGCAAGAGTTGGATTGTGCAGTAAAATACTATGTCATCCTTTCCTATGACTTTAAATATTTTGCCGGGGATTGGTTGCTAAAAGGAATAGCGGGAAGTGCAAAAAAAGCATTGGAACAATATGTTTATAAGAGTAATCTATGTACAGGAAGAATTGTTTTTGACAGTCAGAATATAATCAGTTTGCTTTTGCTGGGCGATAAAGAAAAAGAGGTGCAGAGCCATATAAAACAGCAGGTTGCGGCAAATCCGTTTAACGGCGCAGTTGATGCAGGTATACAAGAACTTGCGATAAAGGAGCATTTGTTAAAATATATTACCGCCCGTATAGATATTAAGAATTTAGGTACAGAAGAAAATGTAATTGTTGTAGCCAAAATTTCTGATTCAAATGCGAAGATCCAAAAGCCGGCATGGTTCAAAAATGAGACGGGGCAGGGTACCGTTATCCAGAGTACAAAAGGCAATATGACATTAGAAATAAAATGTATAGGCGATGGGGTATTAAAAGTGTGGCTTCGCGGTCTGGACTGCCGGGATAGAAATAAAAAACGTTTTCCGGTATGGATTGATTTTACACGATTGGACATAAATGGTAAATGTATATTTGCAGATTCACATGTGGTATGGCATGATAAACCGTTTGTGTTTAAAACAGATGTTACAGATGGAGAAAATTTGCGTTTAGATGTTGTATGGAAAGCTTTAGATGTTATCAGTGATTTCGTAACATAAGTTTTAGGGAATAAACTGCTGATGAAAGATTTTCAAGTTATCAAGAAACAAAATAATATACTCAGCAAAAAAATATTAATTATGAAACATTGTTTTATTGGGCTTTAAAGGGGGCAGGTCAGCATGGCAAAAATAATTAACGGAACAAATGCAGCAGATAAACTGACGGTCTTGGAATCGGGTGTTACCGTAAATGCCGGAACTGGTAATGATGTAATCAATGTTCGAAAAGGAACTGGCGGCACCGTTAACGGTGATAAAGTCTATATCCATGCCGGGTCGCATACCGTCTATGGCGTCGCCGTGAACAAATAATACAGGAAAAGGTAATCCAGTCAAATACACTTGTCAGGGAATTTTAGCTGTTGTAATTTGCAAATATCTATAGTAAAATTAAAACAATCTCTTGTAATGAGGGCTTACGCCATATTGAATAACCGGACAAATTTATGGAACAGGTTTTAAAATAACAGAAACGAAAATCAGAGTTTTAAATTAAGAATGTGTTTTTCAAAAATATTTAAGTAAGAGAGTGTGTGAGTGGGGCTGATGAATAAACGCAATACAGATAAAACGTTATTATCCATAGGTTCAATAGTT
>DFEL01000099.1 GCA_002369055.1 Cyanobacteria bacterium UBA3803 | reverse complement strand
AAAGAGAGCTTAGATTAAGAGAAAAAAGAAAAATTTGGGCATTGTTTGTTTTGATGGCTTTTTCAATAATTTTCTGGTGTTGTTTTGAGCAGGCAGGTTGTTCAATGGCATTGTTTGCAGAAAATGAGACTAACCGCATTATTTCCTTTTTGGGTAAGCCTTATACAATTCCATCTCAATATTTTCAGTCTTTAAACCCTCTGTTTATCATAACTTTTGCACCAATAATGTCGGCGGTTTGGGCTTTTTTAAATTCTAAAAAAATGGAGCCTAATTCTGTTGTGAAATTTAATTGTGCGTTATTACTCATTGGCTGTTCTTTTTTAATAATGAGTGTAGCTGCATATTTTGCAACAATTAAAAATGTTTCTCCTTTATGGCTTATGGGGGCATTTTTTGTTGCAACAATTGCTGAATTATGTATATCTCCAATAGGTTTGTCACTCGTAACAAAATTGGCACCGGCACAATTTGCATCTTTATTAATGGGTTGCTGGTTTTTGTCCAGCTTTGTCGGTAACTTGTCGGCAGGAATTTTTGCGGGGTATTATGAAAAAATAGCTCATCCAATTTTCTTTATTATCTTAGCATCTTTTGCTATTGTGCTAGCGTTTATATTATTTTTAATTACTCCTGTTTTAAAAAAATGGATTGGTAAATATTAATCCACTATTAAAAGGATAAAATTTTGATAAATGATGTTAATATTTAGTTATGTTAACATGCGAAATTGTAGATGCTGATTTAAAAAAAGTCGGTCTTGAACTTATGTTCATGACTCCTGAAAAGTGTTCTCATGAAGACGGAATTACGGCTGTCGAACTTGCTAAAATGGTTGAATTACCTGTCGATGTTGTCAAAAAGAAGTTAGTTATTTTAAAAGAAAAAGAGATAGTTCAAGTTAAGGGTATAAGTCCAAAATATTGGAAGTTTGATGATTATAATTTTCAGAGAATGGACGTTGAAGATGAAGTATATAAAATGCTTTGTAACTTTGATGATGTTGATTTCGACCGATATTTTCAATATTAAGACTATTATTGTATAATTAGCGTATGCTAAATTATATAAAAGAACATAAATCCGAAACTTTTTTTGTTTTCTTAATTACAATGTTTGCACTGGTTTTAAGACTTGTTGCTTTAAACAATTTTGGTGATTTATGGGTTGATGAACTTTTTAGTTTTTATTTTGCAAATAAAAAAAGTTTGTTAGAAATTTTAGCATCATTATTTTGTGAGGATTTTCATGTACCTTTGTATTTTGTTCTATTGCATTACTGGATTAAAGTATTCGGGCAATCCGATTTTACTTTAAGGCTTTTGGGGTGTTTGCTAACAACCTGCTCTATTCCTGTTTGTTTTTACGTTGTAAAAAATTTGTTCTGTAATAAAACTTGTGCCTACTTATCTGCGTTATTTTTGGCAATACAGGCTTTTAATATTCATTATTCCACAGAAGTAAGATTTTACGGAATGTCAATAACTTTGATATTATTATCCTCTTACTTTTTTGTAAAATTAATACAAAATATTGTATATATTCGTTATGTCATCGGGTATCTTTTAAGCACTGTATTATTACTTTATACTTATAACTTTTCTTTTATGTTTGTGTTTTGTCAGTTCACTATCGGACTTGTTTATATTTTATTAAAGAAAAAAGAAAGTTTATTTAAATTTATAAAAATATATCTGATTATTGCCTTTTTATACATCCCTGTTTTAATCTATATTTTTCACAATATTTTTATGTACAAAAATGCTATTTTAAGTTTTTACCGTGATGTTATAGGTTTCGAAATTTCACTTATTTTTACATACTTTTTAACTTGTTTTTCAAGTATTTTTGACCAATTCAGAACAAATGACATAATGCTTTCCAGGTATATGCTTAAAAATATTTTTAACCTGTATCTTGTTGTTTTTGCGGTAATTCCTATATCTATTGGATTTGTCGGATTGATTAATATTATTGTAAAAAAATTTAAAGATACAAATTTTATCTTATTTTCGGTGCCTTCTATTATTTTAATTTTAATACAGTTAGTGCTTGTTTTGTCGCATCAGTTGGCACTAACTTTCAGATATACAGTATCAACAACAACAATATTGCTTTTAATATCTGTTTGCGGAGTGTGCCTGATAAAAAATAAGTTTTTGCGTGTAGTTTTATTATCTTTGTGGTTATTTTTTAATTGTGCTTATTACTTTGCGGCTCCGCATTCTGCTTTAAACAGACAGTTAGTTTATACTAAATTATTTTTAAAAGAATATAATAATATAGATATAAAATCGTCAGATTATGTAATGATATCAAGGTTTGGAAAAGTTTTAACAAAGTATGTTAATAAAGGTATTCGCATTGACTTTGATACTTATGATGCTTTTTTACTTGGTATTCGTCCGTATGACCTTGAATTTATATTTGGAAAAACATTTGCTGATAAATTAAACAGAAAAAATGCAAAAACATATTTATATGAATATTTAATTACCGATTATCCGTCAGGTGTTTTAGTAAATAATCTGCACAATAAATACTTTTCAAAAATGAAAAAGGGTCAGAAGTTTATTTTAATTACTGATGAAACAAACTATATGGAAACATTACCTGAAATACAATCAATGTTTAAAAGTCTTGACTCGTACAGAAGAAGTGCAATTTATTATCCGCTTGCAGCAAGAATAGTGGAAGATATAATTTTTGCGGCAGGAAGGGATTTAAGTTTAATTCACGCAAAAAGGACGGACAGTTTCTTTAG
>DFEL01000055.1 GCA_002369055.1 Cyanobacteria bacterium UBA3803 | reverse complement strand
AGGAATTATCGGCAGTTATAATGTTTCAAGCGATTCGACTTTAACTATGAATGATGTCGTAAATAACGGAGATGTGATAGGCGATTCGAGCGAAAGCGGCGGCATAATAGGCTGGAATAATCATTCAAAACTCGAAATTAAAGACAGTAAAAATTTGGGCGATGTTTCGGGAACCTCTAATATCGGAGGAATAATAGGACAATCGGGTAATGATACCATAATGGACAATGTATCTAATTCGGGTAACATATCGGGATCGTATAATTATGTTGGCGGTATTATAGGAACAAGTCCTTCTTCCGTTTTAAAAATAGAAAATTCATCCAACACAGGCGATATTTCCGCAGGTAAAACCTGCGCGGGTGGTTATATAGGCAAATTATACACTTCCGTTGACTTAAAAAATATGTATAATACGGGAAATATCAGCGGACAGGATGAAGTAGGCGGAATGATTGGTTCTGCCAATTTGCAAGACGATTCTATTGTTACGTTGGATAATGTATATAATGTTGGACAAATATCCGAAGGCGGCTCAAGTAAAGGCGGATTAGTCGGATATTTAAGCGGCGGCAATGAGTTCAACATTAAAAATTCGTACAATACAAGTCCAATAACAGGCGAATCGTCTTTAGGCGGTTTAGTGGGGCATACAAGTAGTTGCGATAATTTTACGGTTAATGATTCCTATAATTCAAGTTCAATAAACGGAAAAATAAGATTAGGCGGTATAGTCGGCAATTTAAGGAATATCGAAAAAGCCTCTTTTGAAACAGTAAACAATATTGGCGCGATAACCGGTATAGCAGGTTTGGGAGGTGTTGTCGGTTACGCTTACGATATGAAGAATGTTTCATTAGAAACCGCAAATAATACCGGAGATATACATATTAGCGGTACTATAACAAATCCGAATACAGAGGGAGTGGGAGGCTTAATAGGATGTTTAAGAAGTTCCTCTTCCGACGGGGAAATAACTGTCAATAATGCGTATAATACAGGAGCGATTAAAACTCTTGACGAGGGTACGTCGTCCGGTGTAGTTGGAGGATTATTGGGCAAATTATATGCGCCTTTTATTAGTTTAAGCAATTCCTACAATAAAGGCAATATAGACATAGACAAAAACAGTAGCGTTAGCGTCGGAGGAATAATAAGTTCGGTAAATGCATCCAACAACATATTATTGGATCATGTTTACAATAAAGGAAATATAAATAATAAAGGCGATGTTGGAGGAATAATATCAAACATTGAGGCGAGAGGTTCTGTTACCGCTAACGACCTTTACAATATTGGAAATTTAACAAGCTCCAAAAATAGCATTGGAGGATTATTTAACAGTATCAAAAATTATGGAAATTTTGCTCTTAAACACTCGTATAATATTGGGAATATTGATTCTGACGGTATGGCGGGTGGTTTAATAAAGGATTATCTATACTATGGCTCGGATTACACTTTAGATAACGATAAGCTAAATATTCAAGAATGTTTTAATTCGGGCGATATTGTATCGAGAAATTCCACTTTAATAGGCGGTTTGGTAGGAATGATTTTTTGTAGTAAAGATGCCGCTACTTCAAATAGTATAACTGATTCTTATAACAACGGCAATATAAGCACTATGAAAGATACGTCCTCATCTACTGGGGAAATTGGAGGGATACTTGTTAGTAATTACGGTCAAAACTTAAAATTGACGAATGTGTATAATGCGGGGACTATTTCTCCAAAAGAAAATTCCACTTTTAAATCTTACGATAAAGTAGGCGGATTGGTTGCGAACGGATCAAACGTTACTTTGCAAAATACGCATTATTTAAAGCAAGATTTTATAACTTCTCCGATAGGCAACAGTACGGTTAATTACGAAGCGTCAGAGAGCGTTGGCAATACCATGGAAGAATTAAAAACTCCCTCGACATACGAAGGATATGACCTTGATGTAAAAGGCGAAAGCGGCAAAAATAAAGTATGGCGTATTTATGAAGCAAACGCTACGCCTTGGCTTACATACTTTATGACGCCCGTAGAGATTGACGTACCTTCATCGACTACTGAAGTAAATTATGACGGCAATGAGCATACGGCTTCCATAAGCGATATATTAACCGCCGCTAAAGAACAGGTTGCGGAGCCGGAACATATTTTCGGTCACGATGTAAAAGGTACGGAAGTAGGAACTTACAAATCGCAGTTATATTCCGATCAGCTTGGCTATAATTTTAAATACAAAACGCAAGCCGATGGAAAAGAGAACAATACCGTTTATTTGATAATTAAGGATGGAACTACACCTACGCCCGAACCGACACCTACGCCTGAACCCAAACCTACGCCTACTCCTGAACCTGAGCCAACACCCGAACCAGAGCCTACACCTACTCCTGAACCTGAGCCAGCGCCCAAACCCGAGCCTACTCCTACTCTTGAACCTGAACCAACTCCGATTTTAGAGATGAATTATGAAATAATTCATAAAAAAGGTTATTCGTTCCAAAAGGGATTTTACGAGGATTTAGACGCTAATTTTCATATTCTTCAAGCAAAAGAAGATGTTTCCGATAGCGTGAGAGAAGAAATTAACGAAGAAGAATATGAGGATGAATGGGATTCGGTTGATTTAGTAGCATGATTTCAAAATCCGTCCAATTTGGACGGATTTTTTGCGCTCAAGCTCAATAAAAACCGTAATATATTAAATCCGTTTTCAGATATACTAAAATAAAAATATTTAATGGGGGTGTGATTATGACATGGTTACAAAAGCAAAACTATCTAAATTATTGTCTTTAAAACAAGAAACTTTAATTTTTAAAGATTTGAATTTAATAAATTTAAGATATGTGGATTTTTCGGGACTAAAATTGGTAAATGTGTGTTTTGACGATTGTTTTTTATCCTGCGCCGATTTTACCGGAACATATATAAAAGACGCTTCTTTTCAGAATGTGAGCGCGAGAAATTGTATTTTTAAAAGAAGTTCTATTCAATCGTCCATTTTTACAAATACGGATTTTGATAAATCCAATTTTTACGGCGCGGAAATTGTAAATTCAACTTTTAATTTATCAAATTTCGCTTATTCTAAATTTACATTTGCCAATATTATTGATTCAAAATTTATAAATGTAAATTTTAAGTATGTGGATTTACATTACGGTTATTTAAACGAGGTTACATTTACAGATTCAAATTTAGAATCTGCAATAATTCCCGAAATAACAAAAGAGCAAATTGTGAGTTTTTTTAATTCAAATTTAAGAGATACGGATTACGAATATATGACTACAACCCAAAACGATATTCAAAATTTAGATATAGATAAATCGCTAAATGTTACTAAAAAAATCATTGTTAAATTTATGAGATAGGAGAAAATTTTAGTGAAAAACACTTACGAACTTTATAATTGCGATTGCCTAGAATATATGAAAAATATTGCCGACAATAGCGTAGATTTGATTTTAACTGATCCTCCGTATGAAATATCAAGAGATACAAATTTTTCAACGGGAAAAATAAAATCCGACGATACTTGCAGGTTTCGTATTTCTATGCAGTTTGGCGAATGGGATAATAATTTTAAAGGATTGGATAAAATAATATCCGAATGTTATCGAATTTTAAAAAAGAGCGGTACGATAATTTGTTTTTACGATATTTGGAAAATAACGACGCTTAAAGAGTATTTTGAAAAAGCAAAATTTACTCAATTACGTTTTGTAGAATGGGTAAAAACAAATCCCGTTCCCATAAACAGTAAAATAAATTATTTAACAAACGCCAGAGAAATTGCAGTAGTTGGAATAAAGGGAAAAAATCCGACATTTTTTTCAGAATACGACAATGGGATTTATTCATATCCCATTTGCCAAGATAAAGGACGATTTCATCCGACGCAAAAGCCTGTTGCTCTGCTTGAAGATTTAATACAAAAACACAGCAGAGAAAATGATTTAATATTTGACGGATTTGCAGGCTCGGCAAGTACGGCGGTAGCGGCATATAATTTAAAAAGAAGTTTTATCGGCTGCGAAGTTTCCAGAGAATATTTTGATAAATCCATAAAGAGATTATCGAATATTGGAGAAAAATCTTTTATTACGGAGGTTAATTTGATTGTGTAAAAAATGCTGCAAGTAAAAATCCGTCCAAATTGGACATATTTTTTTCGTTCAATAAAAATCGGAATATATGAAAAGGCAATCGCCTTATAATAAAATCATAAAAATAACAGGGAGTGATATAAATGGCAGAAGAAAAGACAGAAAATAAACGCGATTATTTTCAACAAGTAACGAACGAGATTATAGCCGCCATGGAAAAGGGAAATATTCCATGGCAAAAGCCGTGGGATCCGGAAGTAGGCGGCAATCTTTGCCCAAAAGCGTTTAACGGTAAAAGCGGTCGCGCATATACGCTAGATAACGCCGTAAGATGCCTTATGGTAATGAGTATGAAAAACAGCAACGATCC
>DFEL01000179.1 GCA_002369055.1 Cyanobacteria bacterium UBA3803 | reverse complement strand
TTTCAAATAGAAGACCCTAATTGTCAAATTGACGTAACAGGAGGCTCAACAACTGCACCTTTGTATTTAAGACAAGTTTGCGGTACTGCATATACTGATATTTTTAACACGCAAAAAGGTAAAAATAAAAATTTATACGGTCAGGATTTATTCTTATTCTACATCACTCGTGACGGTATTATACCAACAGGTACAGACGGAGATAAAACTTTCCCATACAAAGAAGGTGATTGCGTAAAAAGCTTGAAAACAAATGCATTCGGTTGTACAGCAAGAGTTTTATATGGAAAAGAAGCATTATTTGAAAAAGAAAAATAGTTAAAAAGTGTTAATACTTTAGTATTATATATTGAAAAAAAAAAGTATATATGTTATGATAAAAGTTAGCAGCAAGACTAGTTTAAAAGGAGAGTCTTTATATGACAAAAATTAAAAAATTGACGGCATTTACATTAGCAGAAACTCTAATCGTAATGGGTATTATTGGTGTTGTAGCAGCACTGACAATTCCTTCATTGACAAACAGCACCAACAATAAAGATATTGTTGCTAAAGTAAGAAAAGCACATGCAAACCTCGATGACGCTTTTGGCAGAATGATTGCTCAACACGGTGAGCTTCAAGATTGGAATACAGCTCCGACAGCAAATGTTATAGGTAATCGTTTGGGTGCAAATATGAAATTGCAAAAAGAATGTAAAGGTGCTAGTACATGTGCAGGTGCAGCAAAAGCATTGACAAATGCAGGTGCAGCAAGTGCTGACCCTACTGGCTACTCGGCAATATTAGCAGATGGAACGGCTATTGGTGTAAATGTATTTGATAGCAATTGTACAACCGCTGTTGGTACAACAGAAGGTTTAAAACAAACATGTGGTTCTATTGTTATTGATATCGATAGTTATAACGGCAAGAATGTTCAAGGTATTGATGAGTTTGCATTTTGGCTAACCAGAACCGGTATTTATCCGGCAGGGACAGAAGCAGACAACAAAGCAACTTTTGCATCAAACTGTCAAACAGCAGGTGGTCCTGGTTGCACAGCTTGGGTTGTTTATAACGGAAACTTAGATTACAGAAAAGCATCTAATGACCATAAATGCAATAGCAATAGCGGTCAAGTCTTAAGTTGGGCTAAGGATAAAACATCTTGCGACTAATATAAAGATTACATCATATAAGACAAAAAAGGAAGTCAAAATGGACTTCCTTTTTTATAACTAAAATTCAATAACTGATGGCATATCTTGTAATTTATAAAACATTTGTGCTGCGATTTTGAATTCATTGGGATTAGCACTGACTAAAATTTCTTCATTACCGCCGACATCGTTTATCAAATGTAAATTTTCCAAGTCTGATTTAACATAATTTGCAAAATATTCTGACGGGTCAATAAACATTTCTTTTGGTGCAAATTGTGATAATATATCTAACAAAAACGGATAATGTGTGCAACCGAGAATAATTTTTTCAGGATTATTTTCAAGCATTTTATCTAAGTTTTCTTTAACTTTTACAATGCTTTTTTCATCGTTTTGTTTGTTTTCTTCAACTATTTGAACCCAACCAGGACAAGACATTTCAAAAACTTCAATATTACTGTTATGTTTATTTATTTCCCTTTTATAAGCACCTGACGATATAGTTGCAGAAGTAGCGAATACTCCCAACCTTTTAATTGGCAAATCAGAAAGAACTTTTGCACAGGTTTGAATTATCGGATAAATTTTATAATTAAAAGAATTTTTATATTCTTCGTAAACATTCGCTGAAGTGGTATTGCAAGCCATTACGACAGCCTTAACATCTCTGTTTTTAAAATACTCAAAAATATTAGATGTTATATCTAAAAGTTGTGTTTTTGATTTTTGACCGTATGGAGAATTTTTCAAATCACCAAAATAAATATAGTCTTCGTTAGGCAGAATTTTTTTTAATTTTTCATATACTGTAAGTCCGCCTACACCCGAATCAAAAACTGCTATTGGTTTATTTTTGTTCTTTTTGTTGCTGCTTGTAATAATTTTTTATCCCCTCTACAATTGCTTTCGCCGTTGCTTGTTTGCGTTTTTCAGAAATCAAATCTTCACGTTCTTCTTCGTTTGAAATAAATCCTATTTCAACCAATATTGCAGGCACCGTCGTATGATTTATAACATAAAATTTAGATTTAAACAAACCTCTGTCTTTTGAATTTACATGTTTAGCCATTGCGGCATGCACAACTTTTGCAAGTCCAATACTGTAATCATGATAGTAGTGAGTTTCAATACCTGTTGCTGTTGTACCTTCACTTGAATTTACGTGAATACTTACAAAAATATCCGGATTATGATTTTCTGAAAAATCAACACGTTCTTGTAAAGAAACCGTTTTATCTTCATCTCTTGTCAAGTAAACGGTATAACCGTCAGAACGCAGCATTTTTGCAACTTTGGCAGAAACATCCGTTGTAATATCTTTTTCATTTATACCCGAACGAATTGCACCATAATCTATACCACCGTGTCCGGGATCAATAACAACCACTTTTTCACCTGACTTACGAGGTTTTACTATCTGTTCAGGGTTGGTTGTCGGTAATTTTGTAATTACTTCAGGTGTACGTTTCGTCAAGGTTTCTTTCTTTGGTGGCACTTTTAATGCAAGTTTTACTGTTCTTGCATCAGCACCCGTATATACTTTTACAACATCGTCTTTTTCCAATGGAATATTATATCTTAAACCAACTCTTGGCATTAAACTCATTTTGGAAGCAGACAATTCTGTTCCGCTTATAGTTGATTTAAAATCTTGGTCGTTGTACTGAACGGCATTAAAGAAATATATCGTTAAACTTGCCGCATCACGCTTTATTGCATAAACAACAGGTTTATTAAAATAAAAATTTAATCCGTAATTTTGATCATTTGTTTTTGTAACTTTTGCAGAAGTAAGATTTGTCATTACATTTGTCAAAGTGTCATGACTTAGAGTTTCTTTATTAGCAATCAAAATAGACTGATTATCTGCTGAAAAAATAGGAATATATTTATCGTGCTTTTCGGTTGTAATAACAACACGAGCCTTATTTGCCTCAAATTGTCCTATACGAACCGTATCAGAACCGTATTGGAAAGTTTTTGAACGAATATTCCTATCGGTATAAGTGTTTGGCAAATCTAAAACTAAACGATTAGGAGAATTTAACACCATAGGACGTTCAATTGAAAAAGAACCGACTCCGCTTAGTAAAATTCCGTTATTTTTAGCCTGAATACTCTTTAAATAATACTTAGTCTTTAATTTAAAATCTTTTTTTGTCAGTTGAACATTTGCATTTTGATAAGATGTTTTTATGTTTACCGGAATTGTAGAATTGTTAAAAGCCTGCTGAATTTGATTTAAAACTTTTTCGGACGCCTCAACCTGTGCTACAAAAGGTTTTTCATCTGCGGTAATATTTTGAGATACCATTGAAATAAAAGAATAATAATCAGTACTTTCAAATTTTTCATCACGATATGTTGTATGCATGTAATTTGCGTCATAACATACTTGATTATTAAAAGTTACAATTATATTATTATTTAACCTGTATAATTTTAAATTAGACGTTTTATAGTTTTCGGCAAAATAAACAACAACTCTTACAACATTTGGATTTGTAGAAAATTGAGAAACAACAATTTGTCTTAAATCTCCACCTGAAGATATCTGATAGTCTTGTTTTCCGCCAACTAATACACTTCCGGGAATATCAAAATATATTCTGTTTGGATTTGACAATGGTACAAATTTAATTTTATCTTCTTGTTTAAAATTTGCAGAAGAAGTGAGAAATAACATATTGGCAGAAGTATCATAATTAACTGACGTAATACGTTCATCAGCCAATACAGACTGTAAACTTAATGAAAAAATTAATAATGTATATATTAATAATTTTTTAATCATACCTTCTCCGCTTGGATATTATACCACTTTTTTTACAGATTGAAAAAAAGTTGACCTTTCTTAAAAAAAATAATATTCTTTTATTAAAGGAAATATATTTATGAACTTAAAACGCAGATGGTACGATAACCACGACAAAGCAACTCAAGCTTTTGAAATATTGCAAAAACTTGATAACGAATCGAAAAAAAGATTATCTAAAGACTTGATTGAAATTATAAGACAAATCAAAGAACTTCACAGAGAAGAAGAAGAACCTGAATTAAGTCTTGGTATAGAACGAGTTTTGGGTTTATATCAACAAAGCGTAAATGAAAGACGCTGGTATGATAAAAATGATGAATTAAAATATGCCCTAAAAACAATGTCAACACTTCCGACAGAAGATTTTTTAAATATCATGGAAGGATTATCCGTTTCGTTGGACAATTAAAATTTGAAAAAACATTTCTAACCAAAACAGTTGATTTCATTAAAGATTAACCCATATTTGCCGTTATCCTTATTAACAAAAGGAGAAAAAATGGCAAGAATTATTGAAAATGAAGAAGGAAAAAGACGAATTATACGTATGACATCTGATGATGTAATAAATATTGTCAGAGAATACCAAAAGCATGTAAAATACCGAAGTTCTTACGATGAAATAAGAAATCAACTTGAAGACTGTATAATTTTCATTCCCGAAGATATTTAAATCTCAACCATTTAGCCCAAATTCATGCAAAAATATTGATATTTCAAATAATATCATTATAATCAAAGCATAAACACATTATGGATAATTGGGAGATACGCTTATGGGAATGGCAGCATCACAAGCTCGTTACTTGGGCTTAACAGCAAGAAAAACAAACGTAGAATATGAAGGTCAACAGATAAACCAAGCACGTACTGCACTTGCAAATCAGTCAGCAGAGCTATGGAATAAAATGTTAAATATGTCTGTACCTATTGCACCAAATAAAACCGATTATGTTGAACAACAATATGCTTTTACAGACGGTTCAAACGAATATGAAATAGATGATTTGCAACGAGTTGATAAAGAAATTGACGGTCAAAAATATAACTATCAAGTTACATATCACTACAACCAGGACGTATATAAAGGTATTCAAGAAAGAAATTCAAATCCGCAAGTACAAAAAGTTACAACATACACAACAAATTCAACAACAGAAAATAACATTTCCGTTACAAAACAAGGAGATACATACAATGTAACCGACAGTACAGGTACAACGGCACAATTCAAAACTTGTACGGAAAAAGATTTGGATGAACTTAAAGTACTTGCACAAAAAGGTTTGATAACTTTTGACAATGTAAACCAGATCAGCAAATGTGAAGCAGAAAATGAACAAGGTCAAAAGGTTAATTTCTTCTGCAAAAATGAAGATTTAGAAAAGCTTGCACAAAGCGGTAAAGCCGGTGAATTAAAATACGCAACATCTATTGCAGGAGATTATCAATACAAATTAGGTAATGCAACAGCAGAAAAATATGATTCTACTGATAAAATCCAAAAACAAGCACTTGACCAGATTAGACACGATTATCCTGAATTAGCAACAGTTGCAGACAGTGATATCTGGGTATTTGAACGTAACGGAAAAATGTATTTCTCTATTGAAAAAGATTTACAAACATGCCTAAACAGCGGAAACAGTAATAAAGTTGATGTTAATAACAAATATCAAATTTCCTCACCTATTGATTTTCAAAAACCGTTAAATCAATACTATGCACGAAACGTTCAAGAAAAAGTTACTAACACGGAATATGCAAGACTTGATGACAAATCAGGCACAAATCGTTATCAAAATATCAAACTTGAAAGCATGGATACTAAACTTGCATTAAATTCACAAGAAAAAGCAGATGATAAAGCATACGAAGACGCAATGCAACAGTATAACTACAATATTGTAAAATATGAAAAACGACTTGCGGAAATTAACGCTAAAACATCAAAAATACAAGTAGAAGACAGAACTCTTGAATTACGCTTAAGGCAGTTAGATACGGAACAAAAAGCACTTACAACAGAAATGGAATCTGTAAAGAGCGTTATTCAAAAAAATATCGAAACTGTATTCAAAACATTCCAATAATCTTAAAACTTCTTCGGTACACAAGAATTTTAATACGAAGAAGCGGACACTGTGGTTATGCCACAGTGTCCTTGTAATATTATCCGATTGTGGTTAGATTTATTTTTTGTTTGTTGTATTCTTTAAATATAAAAAGGAGAACACCATGAAAAAAAATATTATCATAATCGCATTAGTATTCATTTTACCTGTTATCGCTTATGCAATTATGTCCAAAGGACACACGGTTGAAGCGGCAAAAATCGTTGAAGGTCAACCGCAAGTAATAAAATTTTCTTCAAAATTATGCAGCGACTGTCAAAAATTAAAAGTTTGTTTTGATGAACTAAAACCAACTTATCAAGACCGTATCAGTATCATAGAATATGATATCGAAAATAATGATAAAAATGTAAACGAAGCAATTGATAAATATAATATTACGCTAGTTCCAACAGTTATATTTATTGATAAAAACGGAAATCAAAAACATAAAACAGAAGGATTTGTAAAAAAAGAAAAATTAGACTCATATTTTAAAGACTTACTTAAATAAAATGATAGAAATTTTAAATACATTAACGACAAATATACAAGGTGAACAATTTAAAGCTACAATGCTTATTGCATCATTTTTAGGTGGTGTAATAGCATCCGTAAGTCCATGTTCACTTGCCATGCTACCAATAATAATAGGTTATGTTGGTGGCTATTCTAAAGAAAAACCTCTTAAAACCTTGCTACAAATGTTATTTTTTGTACTTGGAACAGCAGTGGTATTTACGGCAATAGGAATAATTTGTGCAGTAACAGGGAAAGTATTTATATCCTTCTTTGGAAGCTATTTTGGTCTTATAATAGGTTCATTTTTAATAGTCATGGGGCTGAAATTATTAGATATACTTGACTTTGAATTTCCGGTAATAGTAAAATCAATTCCAAAAAATGATGGTGGATACGCATTTTTATATCCGTTTTTGATAGGTATGGTGTTTGCACTTGCAGGGACACCTTGTTCTACACCAATTTTAGCAGGAATAATGGCATTTGCTTCCGTATCGGAAAACATTTTATTTGCAGTGCTAATGTTATTTTTATTTGCATTGGGACAGGGTTTAATTCTAATTATTGCAGGAGTTTTCACTTCTTCAATCAAAAATATGCAATCCTTTGTTAAAGTTTCAGAACTTTTATTAAAACTCAGCGGTGCGTTACTTGTATTATCAGGGTTGTATATTTTTTATAAGATTTTCTCTCCGCTATTGTAAAATCAGCCATTTGATTTACAATTAATATATAAGGAGATAGCAAATGAAAACTATTGAAGGAAAATTTGTCGTACAAGACGAAAAATTTTGTGTTGTAATATCAAGATTTAACGAATTTATTGGTTCAAAATTACTTTCAGGAGCCGTAGATGAATTAAAAAGACATGGCGTTTCAGATGACAACATAGATGTAATCTGGGTTCCGGGTGCATTTGAAATTCCTCTTATAGCAAAAAAAGCAGCAAAAACCAATAAATATGCTTCGATTATCACTTTAGGTGCTGTAATAAAAGGTTCAACAGGACATTACGATTATGTATGTGCGGAAGTTTCAAAAGGTGTTGCATCCGTGAGCCTTGAAACAGGGGTTCCTGTGATATTTGGAGTATTAACAACAGATAATATTGAACAGGCAATTGAAAGAGCAGGTACAAAAGCAGGAAATAAAGGTTCTGATGCTGCAAAATCTGCTATTGAAATGGCAAATCTGGTAAAACAAATTTAGGTACACAAATGAGCGAAATTATAACAGAATTCCGCAACGAAAATACAAAAAATATTGATTTGTTAAGTAGTTTGGAAATTGTACAAAAAATAAACGAAGAAGATAAACTTGTAGCCATTGCAGTTGAAAATGAATTAGAAAATATCGCAAAAGCAATTGATATTATATCTAAACAATTTTTGAAAGGTGGAAAATTAATTTATTTTGGAGCAGGAACATCAGGTCGGTTAGGAATATTGGATGCTTCCGAATGTCCGCCGACATTTAGCGTTGATAATGACATGGTACAAGGCATTATTGCAGGTGGTTATACTGCTTTTAAAACTCCAATTGAAGGTGCAGAAGATAATTTTGAAGCAGGAAAATATGACGCAAGAATATTGACAGAAAACGATGTTGCCGTACTAATTTCCGCAAGCGGAAATCCAAAATATTTACTTGGTGTCGCAGAACAAGCAAATAAAATTAACGCAAAGACAATAGCCTTAACTTGTAATACAAAAGCACTAATAGCAGAAGAAGCATCTCTTACAATTTGTGTTGAAGTAGGTCCTGAGGTTATAGCAGGTTCAAGCAGAATGAAGGCAGGTACAGCACAAAAAATGGTTTTAAATATGCTTACAACAGGCTCTATGATAAAAATTGGAAAAACTTACCAAAATTTCATGATAGATTTAAAACCTACAAATGAAAAACTAAAAGATCGTGCTATCCGAATTGTTGCTCAAATTGCCAATACGACACACGCCAAAGCATTTGAAACTCTTGAAAAATGTAATTGGGAAGTAAAAACAGCGGTTGTATCGATAGTAAAAGATGTTGATATTGAAACTGCAAAACAATATTTAAAAAAACACAATGGTATATTAAGAAAAGTACTAAATGAAAAGGAAACAGTATAATGAAATTGACTATACTTGGTGCAGGATGCTGGGGAGCAACACTTGCTTGGTTATTAACAGATAATTTTGAACAAGTTTGTCTTTGGTCAAGAGAACAAGATTTACAAGAGGATTTGGTTAAAAATAAACATTGTTCAAAACCATTAGAAATACAATTGCAAAACAAAGTTGAAGTTACATCGGATATGAAATTAGCAATTGATAATGCTGATATTATTTTATCAGTTGTTGCAACAGCAGGCACAAGAAGTGTTTGTGAACAATTAAAACAAGCAGGTATAAAACAAAATCAAATACTTGTAAATGCTTCAAAAGGTATTGAATTACCATCATTAATGACAATGTCAGATGTTATTAAAGATGTATTACCGGAACAAAAACTTGCTATTCTTTCAGGTCCGACACTTGCAAAAGAAGTATTAATGGGTTGCCCTACTGCTGCTTGTGTGGCATCAGACAATATGGAAGTTGCAGAATTTGTCCAACAGCATTTAAACGTAAAAAACAAATTCAGATTATACACAAATTCGGATGTAGTAGGTGTAGAGCTTGGTGGAAGTTTGAAAAATGTTATAGCAATAGCAGCAGGTTTTGCCTCACAAATGAAACTTGGCGATAATACAAACGGTGCATTATTAACAAGAGGAATGGCAGAAATTGTACGTATCAGCGTAAGATTAGGTGCAAATCCTTCAACGTTATACGGATTATCAGGAATGGGCGATTTAATTGCAACCTGCTCAAGTCCTCTATCAAGAAATCATACCGTTGGTGCATTATTGGCACAAGGTAAAAAAATTGATGATATACTAAAGGAACTTGGTTCTGTTGCAGAAGGTGTACACACATCAAAAGCACTTTGCGAACTTGCAAAAAAACTTGGAGTTGAAGTACCTTTATCAGAAGCAATATATGAAGCACTCTACACAGATATTACACCTATTGAAGTAATGCAAAAATTAATGAACAGAAAATTGAAAGAAGAAGAAAAATACTAATGAGTAAATATGCAGTAAGATACTTAAAAAATATGTACTTTCCGCTTGATGTACCACCAACGGTTGAAATAGAAGCGAATGATATGGTGCTTGTACGCACAGAAAAAGGTGAAGAAGCATTAAAAGTTGTTTATGTAACGGATGAAATAGCACAACTTTGGGAAAACAGCAAACAAAAACCTGACGCTTTTCCTGTTATAAGAGTTTTAGGCGAAAGAGATAAGCAAACGCTTCAAGAAATTAAAAAAGAAGAAGTTGAAGCATTTTTTAAATGTAAAGCACTTGTTGAAAAACATAAACTTGTAATGAATTTAGTTCAATCAAGAATAACTTTTGACAGAAAAAAAATCACGTTCTACTATACAGCACCGGAAAGAGTTGACTTCCGTGAGCTTTTAAAAGATTTAACTCAAACATTTAAACGTGTAAGAATAGACCTTCGTCATATCGGAGTTCGTGACGAAACCTCAATAATGGAAGGTTGCGGAATTTGCGGTAAAGAATTCTGTTGTTGTTCTTTCTTGAAAAAATTTGGCTCAATAAACGTAAAACTTGCAAAAGATCAAGGAATGCCGATTACGCCCGGTAAAATTTCCGGTACTTGCGGAAGGCTTTTATGCTGCTTAAATTATGAATATTCAAATTACATAGAAGCAGCAAAAGGTATGCCACCGGTTGGTTCTCCTGTTATGACACCTGACGGATTAGGTAAAGTTTGTGCATTGCACTTTTTGAATAATTCAATTCAAGTCAAACTTGAAGACGGCAAAATCAAAGATTACCAGAAGAATGATATTGAAATGGTTGAAGCAGAAGTTAATGTTGAAATTGACAGCAATCTTCAACAAAATCTTGCCTATGATGATGATTCAAAAGATATTGACTTAAAATCTCTCGAAGATGACAAGAACAGTTCAACAGGAAATCTTTGATAGCGTATGACAAATAAAAATCGGGTTCAATTTAAAAATAGTCTGCGACGTCAACAAGATAAAAAAAATGAAACAATTTTATATTCACTTGCAGGCATAGTAGGTATATTAGACGGAGCTCTTGGAATTATTGTTGCACATAATGAGAATTTCCCTTATGAACATCCCATTATATTTTGGACAGGTCTTTCAAGTCTTTTTATTGTGCTTATCGCAGGTTTTATTATTTCCTGTATACGAGAATATAGATGTAGCCCACAAAAATTAAAGCAAACATTAATAAAAATCGGAAAAATAATACTATTTTCGTTTATTTTTACAATTATATTGTTTGCAATAATGATTTATAGTATAATGAACCGATAATGAAATTAAAACCCAAAACAATTAAATTTATAAAAATATTCCTAATTTTGTGGCTGCTACTTATTATTTATGAATTTTTCTTTATGAATACAAAATTCGGATTGAACAAATATATAAGTGAAGATTCAATACTTTATATTTTAATAATAACAGTACCATTGATTGCTCTTTGTGCTTTTTTAGGTGCTTTTATTTTTGCATCTCACTATAAAGAAATTAGTGATACTTGGAAAAACAAACCCGAACAAATTATAGATGAACTCAAACTAATAGTAATAGGTATATTATTTTTCTTGTTTATAACGGTAGTGTACATAATAATATACAAACCTTTTTACTGGCAGATTGGATAAAATTCAAATAAAATAAATTAAAAACACGCAAAAATCATGCTCCGTTACAAGAGCATGATTTAAAAAAAATTGTTAATAACTAGCCTCTTAGTTTTAGTTTTTTAACTAAAGCTCTGTATCCGTCTAAGTTAATATCTTTCAAGTATGCTAAAAGTCTTTTTCTTTTACCAACCATCATTAACAAACCACGTTTTGCAGAGAAATCCTTTTTATTAGATTTCATGTGTTCTGTTAATTCGCTGATTTTTTGGCTCAACATAGCGATTTGAACTTCTGCTGAACCTGTATCTTTTTCATTAGCACCGAATTTTTTAACAATTGTACTTTTGTTTTTCAAATTAATTGACATAAATTTAATTCCTCTATTATCTGTCTGTAAGACAATAATAGTATGTCAAGAAAAAAAATCAACTACAAATTTAACAGTTGTAACAAAAAATAAAAACTAAGCTAAATCAATTAAGTTAATTCTGCAAGCTTTAGTGTAGTTATCAGTACGATATTGTAATAATTGAAGTCTTAAATCTTGTTCTGAAGAAGCGGAACGATATGCTTTTTTAGCATGTTTATATTCTTTTTCGTATTTAGCATAATCTTTATCATTTTCATCGTGTTTTGCAAGTTCACGTTGTTGCATCAAGAAAATTGATTGTGCTTTAGCACATGCTTTTTGAGATGCTTGGTAAGCTTCTCTGTATTCTTCAACGAAGCCAAAAAGTTCAGTACGTCTTTCTTCTTGTTGTTCTTTCAGTTTAGCAATTCTTTCTTCAGAGTGGCTTGAAGTTGTTTGCGGATTTGTTGAAAATTGAAATTGAATAGACATGTTAAACTTTAATACTCCTCGTACTTATATAAAGTATTTTTTTCAAAAAAAATTGCCATGAAATTTTAAATAGAATTATCTTATGTAACACTTCTGTAACAAAGTAAAAAATCATGTTAAACATAGTGAGTGGTGAGTGGTGAGTGGTGAATGGTGAGTAGTGAGTTGTGAGTGAACGGTAACATGTCATTGCGAGAAAATCTTTGATTTTCGTGGCAATCCAGCCACCTGTCATTGCGAGCGAATGAAAAGAGCGTGGCAATCTATAAGAAATCCCTGTAATGCGATTAAAGACTGGATTACTTCGTCACTCCGTTCCTCGTAATGACATGTAATGAGTGGTGAGTGGTGAGTTGTGAGTAGTGAGGTGTGAGTTGTGAGTTGTGAGGTGTGAGTAGTGAGGTGTGAGTTGTGAGTGGAATGGCAACAAAATATTAAAGAATAAAAATCGCCCTTTATGGAATGAGCCATAATTGTTATGTTCTGTGATGATTAGTCCGCATTGTCTGAACTATTACATTTTGAGTGAGTTTGCGGACTTTATACAGAACATTTACAGATTATGAGCGAATGTAGTATAGGGCAGGAGTTTCTTTGTTCCACGTTTCTTTGCGGTCAAAGAAATGTGGAGTAACAATTACCCGAAGAATAGGTAAAGACTACAGATACCGTGTCAGCCTTGCATACAGGCTCACACAAAATTTTTAAGATACTGAAACAAGTTCAGTATGACAAAAATTTTGGTTCACTTTGTAAAGCACGGTATGACAGTAAATTGTCATTGCGGCGGATTTTCGGTAGGGTGAGCGTAAGCGAAACCCGCAAGTTGTCGGTCGGACGTTACTCCGCCGACGACCCGAATAATCCAAGACAAATCTTTGATTTTCGTGGCAATCCATTGTTACAACTGG
>DFEL01000127.1 GCA_002369055.1 Cyanobacteria bacterium UBA3803 | reverse complement strand
AACAAGTTAATATAAAAATTGATGCTTATCCTCATGAAAAATTCACCGGAGTTGTAGATAGCATTCAAAGAGCTTCCGGTGCCAAGTCTTCGATGTTTCCGCCGGAAAATGCAGTTGGCTCTTTTGTAAAAATTGTTCAAAGAATACCTGTAAAAATTGTGTTTACGGATGTTACACCTGAGCAAATGCAAAGAATTGTTCCGGGCATGAGTGTTGTACCAGAAGTAAATATAAGAAATAAAGAAGATAAAAAATAATGTCTGCTCAAAGTTTTATATCTGAAAATTGGAAACCGAAATATTCTGCTTGGACTACCGCATGGCCTGTTTTAATGGCTGTTTTTATGTTTGCATTGAATGAAACAATTTCAAATGTAGCATTGCCAAACATTGCAGGGTCTTTGTCAATAAGTATGAATGAATCAACTTGGATTATTACAAGTTATTTAATGGCAAGTGGTATTGCTATTGCTCTTGTGGGTTTTATGACAAAACTTTTAGGCAGAAAAAAACTTCTGATATGTTGTGTATTGCTTTTTACAATATCCTCTTTTGCTTGTGCAGTATCTCAGTCAATGTTAATGATGGTGGTGTCAAGATTTTTTCAAGGAATTGGTGGTGGTGCTTTATTACCTTTAGGTCAGGCTATTATCTTAGAAACCTTCCCGCCAAATGAACGTCAAAAAGCAATGGCTATTTTTGGATTGGTATTTATTTTTGCACCTGTCATCGGACCGATATTAGGAGGGTGGATTACGGAAAATTGGTGCTGGCAATGGATATTTTTAATTGATATTCCACTCGGTATAATTTGTTCTTTGTGGCTTCAAAAAATACTTGAAGATCCCCCTTATGCAAGAAAGCAAAATAATGTGAATGTTGACAAAGTTGGTATAATATTTTTATCATTATGGCTTATTACGATGCAAATTGTACTGGATAAAGGTAATGATGCCGATTGGTTTGGTTCTGCTTGGATTTGTTGGTTAAGTGCATTTTCTCTTATTTGTGCAATTGTTTTCTTTGTTTCACAGTTTAGTAAAAAAAATAAAGAACCTCTGCTAAATTTAAAAATATTGTTTGATTCTACATATTTTTGGGGAACATTTATTCAGGTAATACTAATGGCAGTGTTTCTTGCATCAGCAACACTTTTACCTTCAATGTTACAACATTTGATGGGATATACTTCATATTTAAGCGGTTTGTCAATGGGTACAAGAGGGTGCGGAAATTTAATGGCACTTATTGTATATTTTATAATTGTTTCTAAACTTACGGACAAACAAGTTGCAGGTATTGGTTTATTTTTCTTGGGGCTTGGCAGTTGGTATTTCGGAATGATTAATCTTGAAATTAATTTAAGTACAATAGCTTTTCCTAATATTTGCTACGGAATTGGTATTTTCTTTGCTTTAACGCCATTAGTTCCACTGTCTTGCTCGACTTTGGATAATAGTGAACTTACAAACGCTTCAAGTTTACAAAATTTGCTTAAAAATACAGGCGGTGCTATCGGAACATCAATTTCTACAACAATGATTTCAAGGTTTTCTCAAGTTCACCAAATGATGATGTTAGGTAAATTAAATTATACAAATGATATTTTTATGGAAAAAATAAATGTAGCAGCAAGTACGTTTTCAACTTCCGTTGATAAGATTACGGCATACGGAATGGCAAACGGACAGGCTTACGGTGAGCTTTTAAGACAATCTCATCTTTGGGGGTATATTGACACGTTTAGATGGTTTGCGTTTGCAACATTTATGTTAATTCCTCTGCTAGTTTTTATAAAAAGTCCAAAAGGAGTTAAAAATGAGCACTAAAAAAATAATAGTAATATTTTTGTTATTAATATTTTCATCTAATCCATCGTTTGCAATTAAGGATATAAGAAAAGAAAATACAAATATAAATTATAAATATGAAAATGTAAATATTGATTGGTGGAAATCTTATAATGATGCTTATTTAACAGGATATATCGAAAAAGCAATAAAAGATAACAATGATTTGCAAGTTTCAACATTAAAAGTTGAACAGGCAAGACAAAATATTAAACTTCGGTTTGCAAAAGAATTACCTAATGCACAGATTGGTTTTTCTCCTGCATTATATAAAACTCCGTTTACAAATAGTACTTCAAGTTCTCTTTCTGTACCTATTGTTGTAAATTATGAAGCTGATGTCTTTTTGAAAAACCGTGACAAAACAAAATCAATGAAAAAATTGTACGAAGCCCAAAAAATTCAGGAAAGAGCAGCATATATTGCTATTTCATCTCAAATAGGTGCTACTTATTTTAATATAGTTGGTCTTGACCGTTTAATTGCTCTTCAAAAACAATTGATAGAGGATAGAAAAAATATTTATGAATTAATGAAAATCAGAAATGATTATGGACTGACTTCTACAGCAGATTTAACAAAAGCAGAAAAATCTTATGTTCTTTCAGTTGCAGATTTATCTGATTTAGAAAAAGCAAGAGAAATATTACTTCGTTCACTTGCTGTTCTAATAGGAGAAAGTCCTGAAAATATTAATAATATAAAAAGAGTTTCTTATGATAAAATGGTTGAACTTCAGACTATACCAAACGAAATATTATCAGAAGTTATTGTTAAGCGACCGGATTATTTGATTGCGGAAAAGATGATTGAAAAATCAGGTCTTGATGTAAAAATAGCCAAAAAAGAATTTTTGCCAACTATAAATATATTTGGTGTTTATAGTTTCAATTCAATTCATGGTGCAGGTGGAATGGGCTGGGAAAATGCTCTTATGGCTTTAGCAGGTTCTGCTATGCTTGATGTTTTTAAAGGTGGAGCAAAAATTGCAAATTTACGATTGAAGAAAAATTTGTATGAACAGACCGTTCAAAATTATTACAAAACAAATCTGATTGCGATTAAGGAAGTTAATGATGCTCTTTGTGCATTAAAATTTGATAATAATAAGTATGAAAAAAATCTAAAATCTTATAATATGCAAGAAAAAGACTATTATTACACAAAAATCAAATATTCTGACGGTTTAATTTCGCAGTTGGATTTAATTCAACAAAGAGAAAATTTGCTTACAACGAATAAGTTGGTTATTAGCAGTAAAATTAACTGTTATATAAATCAAATAAGTCTTTATAAAGCCGTAGGCGGTAATTTGTAATAAATAAGTAATTTATTATATTTTTTCTTGTTTATTCGTTAAGTAGAATGAATATTGTGGCATTTTTATACGATTTTTTATGAGAAAAAAATCACAATTTTGGGAAAATATTGAAAAATAGTTTTTGTGTTATAATTTTAATAACCACATGATATAACAGTTTATTTTAGCGTATACATAAAGAATTGGAGGTTTGATGAATACGATTAACAAGGTTAATACCGAAGAACTCAACAGGATTATGGCTAAATACGATTATCAAAAATCGTACTTAATTGCTATTCTTCAAGAAGTGCAAAGTATTTACAGATATTTGCCTGAAGAAGCAATGATTTATATCGGAACAAAAATGGAAGGTTTATCACCTGCAACAGTTTTAGGTGTTGCGACTTTCTATGCACAATTTTCATTAGATCCGAAAGGTAAATATGAAATCAGATGTTGTGATGGTACGGCTTGTCACGTTAGAGGTTCAATGCCTGTATTAAACGCAATAAGAGCAAGATTAGACCTTAAAGACGGTAAGTTTACTACCGATAATGGTCTTTTTTCTTTGGAAACCGTAAGTTGTTTAGGTGCTTGCGGTTTAGCTCCCGTTGTTATGATAAACGATAAAGTTTATCCTCAAATGAC
>DFEL01000012.1 GCA_002369055.1 Cyanobacteria bacterium UBA3803 | reverse complement strand
AACTTGATAAATATTTAGAAAGATATTAGATAAAAGACGGTTTTTAAACCGTCTTTTGTTTTACTTGACAAATTTGCGTTTTGATTTAATATGTCGGTATAAATGACGTATTAGGGAAACTTGTTATGGAATATTTAAACTATTCGGCAGTTATTATTGGTAGCGGTTTATCAGGACTTTATGCTTCTTTAAAACTTGAACAAAATTTATCAGATGGAAAAATTTTGTTGATAACAAAATTCGATTTAGGTGAAAGTAATTCAAGATATGCTCAAGGCGGTATTGTTGCGGTTTTAGATGAAAATAAAGCCGATTCTGTAGCTTCTCACATGTCCGATACTCTTGGGGCAGGTGCAGGATTAAGCGATTTTAATGCTGTAAAATTTATTTCAGAAAAATCTGATATCGTTATAAAAGATTTGATAAATCTTGGTGTGAATTTTGATAAAAATGAAAATGGAGAGCTGCTGTTTACCTTAGAAGGTGCTCACAGTGTAAGACGCATTTTACACTGTAACGGTGATTCAACAGGTAGGGGAATTGAAAAACAATTATCAAAACTTGTATCTGAGAATGAGAATATTACTGTAATGCAAAACACAATTGCAATAGAGTTAATAATTGATGAGGATATGTGTAAGGGTGTTATAATTTTTGATGGTCAAAATTATAAATCTGTTTTATCTGAAAATGTAATTATTGCAACAGGCGGTATCGGACAACTATATAAAAATACAACAAATCCTTTATGTGCAACAGGTGACGGTTTAGCACTTGCTTATAATGCAGGGGCAATTTTGCAGGATATGGAGTTTGTACAATTTCATCCGACAGCTCTTGCCGTAAATTCTTCAGATGCAAATTTTTTGATAAGTGAAGCACTTAGAGGCGAAGGTGCGATTCTGGTTGATAAAAATGGTATTCCGTATATGGATAAATATCACGAATTAAAAGATTTAGCACCACGTGATATTGTTACTCGTGCAAATTATGAGGAAATGTCTAAAAGTAAAATGGATTATGTATATTTGAACGCAACCGTAATTGATGCAGATGTTATACAAAAAAGATTTCCTCGTATTTCAGAAGTTTGTTTGAGAAATGGTATAGATATTTCAAAAGATTTTATACCTGTTCATCCTGCTGCACATTATTTTATGGGTGGTGTTAAGGCAAATGTTGACGGACGAACATCTATAAAAGGTCTTTATGCGATAGGCGAAGTTTCTTCAACGGGGTTGCACGGTGCGAACAGATTAGCAAGTAATTCTTTGCTTGAATGTGTTGTTATGGCAGATGCTTTGGCTGAATATTTGAAGAATTATCAGCAAGCAGAAATTGTTGTTAATGATAATATTGAAAAAATTGTTAAAAAATATTCTCAAGAGTTAGGTTTTATAGAATACGATACTGATATTTTAAAATCGGAATTACAAGATATTATGTGGAGCAATGTTGGTATTATCAGGAGTGAAGACTCTCTAAAAAAAGCAAATACTTTACTTCAAAATTTGAAGTCAAAATTTATAAGAAATTATAAGTGTTTGAATATTTCCGAATATGAATTTAAAAATATGCTTACTGTTGCACAACTTATTGTTAATTCTGCCATGAACAGAATGGAATCAAGAGGTGCTCATTATAGAGAAGATTACCCTTACACAAAAGATATTGCAGAGCATAATTGTATAGTAAAACAACAAGGAGAATTAAGTTTTGTTAGATAATTTTTTAATAGATAAACATGTACTTGCCGCATTAGAAGAAGATATCGGTTTTGGCGATATTACAACTGATAATTTGGTTAAAGATGGTGATGTTTTAATTGCAAAATTAAATACACGTTCAGACGGTATTTTGTGTGGTACAAAAGTTTTTGAAAGAGTGTTTAAACTTTTATCCGAAAAAATGAAGGTTACTTTTTACAAAAAAGACGGTGATAAAATTCAAGCCGGAGATACTATTGCCTTAATTGAAGGCCCGGCTGATGCTGTTTTGAAAGGTGAAAGAACTGCTTTAAATTATATTCAGCGTATGAGTGGTATAGCAACAGAAACAAATAAATATCAAGATAAAATAGGTGATTATAAGGCCAAAATTTCTGATACAAGGAAAACTACTCCAAACTTCAGAATTTTTGAAAAATATTCTGTGTTTATTGGTGGTGCTTGTATACACAGATTTAATCTTGCTGATTGTTCAATGATTAAGGATAATCATATAAAATTAGCAGGTTCGATAACTAATGCTGTACAAATGATAAGAAAAAATATTTCACACACACATAAAATAGAAGTTGAATGTGATACGTTTGAGCAAGTAAAAGAGGCTGTTGAATGTGGTGCAGATATTATTATGCTTGATAATATGTCTGTTGAAAAAATGAAAAAAGCCGTAGATTTTATTAATAACCGTGCCATAGTAGAAGCAAGCGGTAACGTAAACTTAGACACTGTAAATGAAATAGCATCAACCGGAGTAGATATTATATCTTCAAGTGCTATCGTTGCTAAAGCACCTACATTGGATTTAGCGTTAGATATTGACTAATATGTAACAAACGTAACAATTTTATTGCAATGAAATGTGGTCTTTGTTAATATAATAAGTGTAATAAATACTATTGTTGTGTTTTCGGGAGAATTTTAAATGAAAAAAAATATAATTATTGCTCTTTTTATATTGATGGGTGCAGTAGGTTTACGATTTCTTGCATATCAATATAGTGGCTGGCAAGAAGCACAAAAACGTAAAAATGCGGCAGCACCAAGCGTTATTGTAAAAGATGTAGAAACAAAAAGTGTTATCAGAAAATTTGAGGCACCTGCAAGGGTAGTGTCTGTATCAAGAATAAAAGTTGTGGCACGTATAAGCGGATATCTTACAAAATCATACTTTAAAGAAGGAGATATCGTTAAAAAAGGTCAAGTTTTATTTGAAATTGAACCTCAAGAATATAAACTTGCTGTTGATAAGGCAAAAGCAAATTTGGCAAATTCTGAAGCACAGCTTATATACTATGAAAAACAATTAAAAAGGGCACAAGAATTAGTAAAACATGACTACATTGCAAAGGCTCAATATGACCAAACTTTAGCACAAAGGGATTCCTACAAGGCTCAAGTTGCATTAAACAGAAGTGCTTATCAAGATGCATTGAGAAATTTATCTTATACTAAAGTTACTGCTCCTGTGGACGGTCAAGTTGGTATGATTCAAATTACGGTAGGCAATTATGTAACTGCACAGTCAGGACCATTAACGACATTAAACAGCATAAATCCTATTTATGTTTCTTTCCCTTTAGAAACAAAAAATTATAACGAATTAGTTAAAGTTGATAAGGTTCAAAATACTAATAGAAAAGTAGATTTATATTTTTCTTCCGGTAAAAAGTATAAATATGTTGGTACACAGGATTTTCATGACAACAATGTTGATGAAACAACAGGTTCAATAATGATGCGTGCAACATTTGAAAATCCTGAAGGTGTATTGATAAATGGTGATTATGTGACCGTTTATGTATATTCAAACGAAAAAGAAAATTTACCGGTTGTACCGCAAATTGCAGTAATGGAAAATCCTCAATATAAGTATGTATATAAGCTTGATTCAAAAGGCTTGCCACAAATACAAAAAATTGAAACACTCGGGCAAGAAGGACAGGATTGGATTATTAAATCGGGTGTAAATGCAGGAGATAAAGTTATAGTAAGCGGTTTACAATCTGTTATTCCGGGTAATAAAATTAGAATAATGTCTGATGCAGAAGTTCAAGAAATGCAAAAAGAGTTAAAAACAGAAGAACAAAAACTTGAAAACGATAATAAGAACAACAAGTAAGGTAAATATTAAGAATGACCGAAAATTACAATGACAGTAATAATCAGAAACAAACTGTGCAAAAAGCAGTTAATCCGTTTATAAGCAGACCAAAATTTGCAATTGTTATTTCTTTAACAATAGTTTTGGCAGGTCTTATTGTTATGTTAGGTTTGCCGTTAGAAGATTACCCTTCAATTACCCCGCCTCAAGTTAATGTTACGGCAACGTATCAAGGTGCTAGTTCCGACGTTATACGTGATACCATAGCTGCTCCTTTAGAGGCACAATTAAATGGTGTAGAAGATATGGTATATATGACTTCAACATCTAAAAACGGTTCTTATTCTTTAGATGTATATTTTGAAGTTGGTACTGATCCTGATATGGCCGTTATCAATGTAAATAATAAATTACAACTTGTTTTACCAAGACTTCCTGCTGAAGTTAGGACTTATGGTTTAACGGTAAAGAAAAGACGTGGTGGGCCGGGACTGTTAATGGTTGCTGTTACTTCCCCAAATAATATTTTCGATTCTTTGTATATTGCGAATTATGCAGCAATATATATTAAAGATGAATTAGCACGTATAAAGGGTGCAAGTGATGTTAATGTATATGGTTCGTCAGCATATTCAATGAGAATATGGCTTGATCCGGTAAAATTGGCTCACTACAATTTATCGGCAGGTGAAGTAATTGCTGCTATTCAATCACAAAACACTCAAGCAGCAGTTGGTAATTTGGGTTCAGAACCTTTGGCTGTACCACAAGATATAAAGGTTACTTTAAGAACAAAAGGCAGATTAACGGATCAAAAGCAATTTGAGGATATTATTGTTTATTCCAATCCTAATGGTTCGCATGTTACCTTGAAAGATGTTGCAAGAATTGATTTAGGTGCTGAAAGTTATGATTATGACTCGTTTATTGGCGGCAAAAAAAATGCGGTTATTGTAATAAGTCAGCTACCGGAAGCCAATTCAATTGATTTGGCTAATAAATGTTTTGACCGTTTATCCAAATTAAGTGAAAGTTTTCCAAAAGGTATGGAATATAAGGTTGAGCACGATGAAACGGATTTTATTCGTGAATCAATTGCGGAAGTTGAACATGCAATAGGCTTAGCAATATTGCTTGTTGCTCTGGTTACTTATGTATTTTTGGGTTCAGCCCGTGCCGCATTTATACCGTTATGTGCAATACCTGTTTCTTTAATTGGTGTGTTTATATTTTTAGGTATTCTTGGTTTTTCAATAAACTTATTGATGTTATTCGGATTAGTTCTGGCAGTAGGATTGGTTGTTGATGATGCTATTGTTGTATTAGAGAATGTTCAAAGACATATTCAAGAGGGCAAGAATAGGATTGATGCGTCAATTATTTCCATGTGGGAAGTAACAAGTGCGGTTGTTGCAACATCTCTTGTTTTGATGGCTGTATTTGTACCTGTTTGTTTTATGCCCGGTGTAAACGGTAAAATGTTCCAGCAATTTGCTGTTTGTATTGCTTGCTCAGTTGGTTTGTCAACAGTTGTAGCACTAACCTTGACTCCTGCTTTGTGTGCAATGATGTTAAAAGATAACGGGCATGAAAACGAATTGAAGTTTATTGTTAAATTTAATGAGTGGTTTAATAAAGCAAGAGATAAATATATGGAAGCAACAAAATATTTTGTTGAATCTCCAAAGCGAACACTTATAACTCTTGGTGCGTTAGTTGTTTTTGCTTTTATTATGTCTTTTATAATACCAACAGCATTTATTCCGACAGAAGACAAAGGTGCTGTTATTGTTCAAATTCAATTGCCTGACGGTTCATCTACTGTCAAGACAAAAGAGATTGCTACTTATGTTGAAGATAAATTAATGAAAATTGACGGTGTAAGACAAACCATTAACATTGTTGGATTTTCAGGTGAAAATACCTCTTTAATTATTATGCAGTTAAAGCCTTGGAGTGTTCGTAAGAAAAAAGAGCAATCTTCAGGCGAGATTGTTAAAAAGGTAAGAGCTCAATTTGGTGCATACCCTGCGGCAAGAGTTGTTGCTTTTGAACCTACACCTATTCCGGGCTTAGGTTCATTTGGTGGCTTTGAATATCAGCTATTGGATAAAGGTGACAGAACACCTCAAGAGCTGTTTGATGAGGCAATGAAATTAATAATAGCTGCAAACGCAGATAAAGATTTGACTTCTGTATTTACAACATATACGGCAAACTTACCTCAGTTGCTTGTGGAAATTAATGAAGAACAGGCTCTTGCACAAAACGTGAGAATTAATGATATTTATACAACATTAGCAGCAATTTATGGTGCAACTTATGTTAATGATTTTAACAAATTTGGACGTGTTTATCGTGTTATGGTTCAGGCAGATGCCTTGTACAGAACTTCTGAAACTGATTTGAAACGTTTGTATGTAAAAAACACAAAAGGTAAAATGGTTCCTATTACTTCTATTGTAAAATTTACTCCAATAGTAGGGCCATATAGTTTGACAAGATTTAATATGTATAATGCGGTAACAATTAATGGTCAAGGGGCAGGAAACGTATCATCAGGTCAGGCAATGAAAAAAATGGAAGAACTGTCAAAAAAAGTATTACCTGCTGACATGGGTTTTTCTTGGTCAGGAACTTCTTTGCAAGAACAAGAATCAACAGGCCAAATTGGTATAATTCTGGGCTTGGCTTTAATATTTGTATATTTGTTTTTGGTTGCATTATATGAAAGTTGGACGTTACCTATTGCGGTAATGATGATTGCTCCTGTTTCAATGGTTGGAGCATTGTTTGCTCAATATGTTTCAGGATATTCTCTGGATATATATTGTCAGGTAGGTTTAATTATGCTTATCGGACTAAGTACAAAACAAGCAATTTTGATTATTGAATTTGCAAAAGAAGCGTACGCTCAAAACGGTGGTGATGAAGTTGAAGCCGCAATGCAGGCTGCAAAATTAAGATTTAGAGCAGTAATGATGACTAACTTTGCATTTATTTTGGGTATCTTACCGTTAGTATTTGCTTCAGGTGCAGGTGCCGTTAGTCGCCATTCTGTCGGAATGACAGTATTTGGTGGTATGATGATGGTTGCTATGATGGGTACTATGCTTGTTCCGGGATTCTTTGTATGCATTCAGAGAATGAAAAAATCTTCAGGTGCAACTTTACGTGATAACAATAAAATGCTGTCGCTTGCAAATAATTTAAAAAAGAAACTTCATGAATTATTATTAAATTTTAAAAAAAATAGGCAAAATGATGAAAAATAAGATTGTTTTTATAGTATTAACTCTGGTATTTATGCAAATTGGTAAGGCTTTTGCTGAAGAAACCAATGCTGCTTTAAATACAAATAATTTAAAAAAAGGTGCTGAAATACCCATTGGAAGCGTTATCAGTAATACGGATTATCCTGATGCTTCCGAATATTCTCCAAAAATTGACGATTTAAAGGTTCTTGATGAACCAAAAGTTATTGAAGGTTCTGTTCAAAAGACAATAGATGTAACTTTAGATCAATGTATAAAACTTGCACTTGGTAATAATCCAAGAGTTAGAGAGGCTGTAGAAGAAGTATCTGCTTCCGATTTTAGAATAAAACAGGCTTGGTCAAGTTATTTTCCTCAATTTTCTTTGAATTCCAGTGGAGCAAGAACAAGAAATTTATTGTTTGCAGATGCGATTGGTAATGCGGATGCAACATATAATTATTTTATTTTGGGACAGATTTCCGTAAGCCAATTGATTTATGATTTTGGTGTTACGCAAAATCAAGTTACGATAAAAAAATTAGGTTATAAGACTGCACAAGAAAGTTTAATCAGTGTTGTAAATGATGTTATTAAAGAAACAAAAAATAAATATTATGCACTTTTATACGCTTATGAAGATATGAAAGTTAAGGAAGAAAACGTTGACAGGTTTGAATTATTTTATAAACAGGCAAAAGCTTTATATGATATTGGTATGAAGCCAAAAGTAGATGTTACAATTGCAGAGGTTAATTTAAGTAATGCAAAATTGCAACTAATTCAAGCAAAGAAAAATTTAGAAGTTTCTACTGCACAGTTAAATAATGCAATAGGTATAAATTTTATGACGCAATTTAACCTTCAAGAACGTTTGAAATATGCACCTTGTGATATAACTTTGGATGAAGCGATTGAAATTGCTTCTGATGCACGTCCTGATTTAAAAATTGCGAAGTTAAACGTGGAATCTTCACGTCAAAAATTACAATTAAGTAAAAAAACATATTTTCCAAAAATAACCGCTCAGGGTAATCTTTCTGTTGGTGGTAGAAATCCTGCATCAAACTGGGGGTATTCAGCAGGCGGTTATTTGGATTTTCCTGTTATTAATGTTATGAATATTAATAATCAAATAAAAGAGGCAAGAGCAAATTATTCAAAGCAAATGGCTACTTCAACCCGTGCAGAGCAAAATATTGAATTGGAAATTCAAACTGCTTTTTATAATTTGATAGAAAAGAAAAATCAAATTCCGGTTGCATTTTTGGGTATGAAACAAGCAAAAGAAAATTATGATATATCTTACGGAAGATACAGAGTTGGTGAAGGAAACCCGATTGAATTAAAAGATTCTCAAATTACTTATATGAATTCACAATTATCTTATTACAATTCTTTGTATCAGTATAATACTGCAAAGGCAGAACTTGAAAAGGCAATTGGTAAAAATCTTATGTTTGGTGAAGAAGTTGTTGATTTGACGCAAACGGAAGATAAAAAAGATTAAAATATATTAAACATTTTAACTTCAACTGTATTTGTAATATAATTACAGCGTACACAGTTATTGGGATAGTTGACGTGGAAAAAGAAAAATATCATTTTATTGCAATTGGCGGTATTGGAATGAGCGGACTTGCCAAATATCTTCTTCAAGAAGGGTTTGAGGTTTCAGGCTCAGATATTAATGATAGCAAATATATGAATGAATTAAAAGATTTAGGGGCTAAGGTTTATATTGGTCATGATGAAAAAAATGTACCTGAAAATTGTGTAGTTGTCGCAAGTTCTGCTATAAGAGAAGATAATCCGGAAATTCAAAAAGCAAAAAAACTTGGACTGAAAATTTTGCATCGTTCGGATGTTTTAAAAGAATTATCTGAACGTTCAAAATGTTTTATAGGATATGCAGGTACTCACGGTAAAACTACAACAAGCGGACTTGCTGCTTATGTTACCGACAAAGCAGGTTTAGAACCTTCTTATGTTGTTGGCGGTATTATTCCTGATATTCATACAAACGCAAATTATAAGAGTGATAAGTATTTTATTGCAGAACTGGATGAAAGTGACGGGACTGTTGTAAAATATAATCCTCATATTTTGGTTATAAATAATCTTGAAGCAGACCATTTAGATTTTTATAAAAAAGGTTTAGACTCCTTAGTTGAAACGTTTGAAACTCTTTTGTCAAAAATGGATGATACGCAAAAAGTTCTTATAAACAATGATTCAGAAGGTAATTTAAAATTAAGCGGACATAAATTTATAACTTATGGACTGAATAATGCTGATTATGTTGCAAAAAATATTGATTTAACTCCTGTTGGAAGCTCTTTTGATGTATATTACAAAAATGAATTTTTAATTAATCTAAAAATAAAATTATTA
>DFEL01000050.1 GCA_002369055.1 Cyanobacteria bacterium UBA3803 | reverse complement strand
CAACCTACTTGTGAACTCACGCATGCTGTAAGATTTGCACGGTTATCAAATCGCATTAATACTGTTTCTACACATTCTCCATCGGTATATTCAACAAGATATTTGATAGTTCCGTCTTTACTTACTTGTTTTCTTTTGATTTTTGTTTCTGTTACTGTTGCTATGTTTTTTAATTCTTCTCTGAATTTTGCGGATAAATTTGTCATTTCGTCAATATCAGATACTGATTTTAAGTAAATCCAATTTTGGATTTGCTTTGCTCTATATTTGGAAGCTTTTAATTCTTCCATAAGTATTTCTAATTCTGCAATGTTTTTACCCGATAGGACAATTTTACCCATTATTGCTCCATTAAATTTAGTAATCTGTCAGTATCTTTGTCGCCTCTGCCCGATATGTTTACTACAATAATATCATCTTTATTTGTCATTGGCATTAATTTTTCCAAATATGCAACTGCATGAGCACTTTCTATTGCAGGTATAATTCCTTCGTATTCAGATAATAATTTAAAGGCTTTAATAGCTTCTTTATCTGTTATTCCTTCATATTTTGCACGCCCTGTTTTATATAAATAGCAATGTTCAGGGCCGCAACCCGGATAATCCAAACCTGCGGAAATTGAATAAGATTCTTTTACATTACCATTTTCATCTGTTAGTACGTATTGTCTAAACCCGTTAAATACTTTTATTTTTCCGGTATTAAGGCTTGCTGCTGTTTTTGGTGAGTTTAAACCTTCACCTGCTGCTTCTAAGCCTATCAGTTTTACGTCAATATCGTCCATAAAAGAATAGAAACATCCTATTGCATTGCTTCCGCCTCCTATACAGGCAAGGACATAATTTGGTAATTTGCCTTCGATTCTCAATATTTGTTCTTTTATTTCCGCACCTATTATTGATTGGAAAAATCTAACCATTTTGGGATAAGGATGAGGTCCAACTGCTGAACCTAATATATAGAATACATCGTTTGCGTGTTCCTGCCAGTAATTACTTGCTGCTTCACAGGCATCGGCAAGTGTTTTTGTCCCTGTTTCCACACTTGTTACTTTTGCACCTAATAATTTCATTCGTTGAACATTTGAATATTGTCTTTTAATGTCTTCGGCACCCATAAAAATTTCACATTCCATTTTAAGCAGTGCCGCTGCTGTTGCCGTTGCTACACCGTGCTGCCCTGCACCTGTTTCCGCAATAACTCTTTTTGCTCCCATTTTTTTTGCCAGCAGTGCTTGACCAAGTACATTGTTTATTTTATGTGCTCCGGTGTGATTTAAATCTTCTCGCTTTAAATAAATTTTTCCTTTTCCGTACTTTTCGGTTAATCTTTTTGCAAAATAAAGTGGAGTTGGGCGACCTGAATATTCTACAAGCAAGTCATATAGCTCGTGCAAAAAATTATCATCATTTTTGATTTCTTCAAACGCTTTGTCTAAATTTTTAAGCACAGGCTTAAATTCTTCTCTAACGTAGGCTCCGCCAAATTCTCCAAAGAAACCTTTTTCATCCGGCATATTATATTTTTTAAGTGATTTTACAAACACTATATATTCCCTTTCTCAAATTCTTTTCTGAAATGTTCTCTAATTTCAGACATAGCACGAATTGTCAATACAATTTTTTGTATACTTTCGTGCCAGCCAATAAATGAACAGGTTGGATGAAGCATTTGTATAGGATTATCCGGATAATCACGGCAAATTGAAGGTCTGTTTTCATAATCAGAACATTTATTGTCTTCGGTTACTTTTTTACAATGGTAATAGTAAACTTTTTCGCCTGATTCTTTTAACAACTGAACATAAAGAGGAAATTCTTTTTCTGCATCCTCGTCTTTATCATAAGGTGAAAATGTTGAAATATATTCTTTTGCAAATTTATCTCCTCTGGATGCTTTTTCAAGTAATTGTGTCGGAGAAAATTCGCTTATTGCCAACCTGCAACATGCCCCACACATTCCACAGTTAAAATTTTTTCTTCTCTCTACAACCAAATTTCTTTGAAATTGAATGTGCTTTTCTACTTCAACATCAAGATAGTTCTTAATTTCTTCATGTTTTAAACCGTTAATTTCACCCTGCATTGCGTTTAAAACAGAAACAAATACTTCTCTATACTGTTTTACTAATTGTTCATAATGATCTTTTAGTTTGTCCATACAGATATGTTATCATAAATTGCTTAACTTACCAATGAAATTTTTTAATTTTAGAAATATACTTTCACAAAAGAAAGGAGTTTTTATGACTAAAAAATTAGAATTATACAGATGTAGTGTATGTGAAAATTTAGTTGAAGTTTTATCTTGTGGAAATGGTGAACTCGTTTGTTGCGGAAAACCAATGGAATTAATTAATACAAATGAGTCTGATTTGAAAGAGTTAAATGATAAGCATGTTCCGCTAATTGAAAAAAATATTGAAGGCTTTACAATTAGAGTAGGAGCAACTGTTCATCCTATGACAAATGAACATCATATTGATTTTATTCAAGCTATATCAAAAGATTTTAAATATGTTAAAACAAAATTCCTATCCGTTGAAGAAGCACCTGAATTGAACATAAAATGTAAATGTGAAAATTCTGTATGGGCAAGAGCATTGTGTAATATTCACGGTTTATTTAAAAAAGAATTTGATGAATAAAAAAATGGCTCATTTAACCAAATGAGCCATTTTTTATTTTTCTGTTAATTATTATTTTCTGCCTTTGCCTATTAAGAATGCTCCAACAGCAACAAGTCCACCCAATAAACCTCCAACTATATTACCTGCAACAGTTGATGCCTTAGAACCTGTGGTTTGTTTTGCACCTGTAATGTAAGCAATATTTTCGTCTGCTGTTGTTTTGTTTCCAAAACCGAATGTTAGAACTTGTTTTATACCTGAAACAAATGAACTGCTTGAGTTAGCTCTGATATCATCCGTCATATATGTACCTGTAACTTGTGCATATACTTGGTCTGCATATTGTTTTGCGGATAAAAGTTTTTCATCTTCAGAACCTTGCATTTGTGAACCATAAGCAGATTTTATTGTTTGTATAAGTTTATCATATTCTGTTCTTATGTTATCTTGGTTATTTTGTTTGATTTGTTCAGCCAAAATCCTTGCTTGTCTTTCAATGCTTCCGTTTTGAGCTTGCATTTGGAATTGAGCATTGTTTTGGTTTCTAAATCCTGCTACTTGACGACTAACACCAAAATTATCCCATTGCTGAATGTTGTCCATATATTGTTTTTGATTGTTAAATCCGCCAACAAGACCAAAATTACCAAGTCCTGTGTACATACCCGGCATCATTGGCATACCAGGTGCTATTGGTGATGTCATTCCTGAATTAAAACTCATTAAAGGAGCATTCATCATTGCATCTGCATTGAGCGATGTCATATATGGATTCATCATTCCGTAATTTGCAACCATTTCTTTCTTTTAGCCTCCAATATCTCGTGTGTGTTTTAAACCATTTAACCAAACTGTAAGTATATTGCTTTTAATATCCTTACATTTAAATAAAGTATTTCAAATGGTAATAATTGCCATGTTTTCAGACGTTTGTTAAGAATTGTAAAGGAAACAGCAAAATCAATTTATAATTGATTTTGCTGTAATGGTTTACACTTGATTTTATATTTTTCGTTATTTTGTTACGTGTTTGCCTAATAAGAAAGCACCAACCGCAACAACGCCGCCTAAAAGACCACCAACAATGTTACCTGCAACTTTAGAAGCTTTAGAACCTTTTGTTTGTTTAGCACCTGAAATCATTGCAATATTTTCATCTGCTGTTGTTTTATTACCGAAACCGAATGATAGAATTTGTTTTATACCTGAAACAAATGAGCTGCTTGAATTTGCTCTGATATCATCTGTCATGTATGAACCTGTCATTTGAGCATAAATTTGGTCTGCATATTGTTTTAAAGTTAATTCTTTATCTTCTTCGCTACCTTGAATTTGTGAGCCGTATGTTGCTCTAATTGCTTGTAAAAGTTTTTGATATTCTGCTTTTACGTTGTCTTGATTATTTTCTTTAATTTGTTCTGATAAAATTCTAACTTGTCTTTCAATGCTTCCGTTTTGAGCTTGCATTTGGAATTGAGCATTGTTTTGATTTTTAAATCCTGCTACTTGACGGTTAACTCCGAAATTATCCCATTGTTGAATGTTTTGCATTTGTTGTTGAGGGTTAAATCCGGGAAGACCTCCAACCATGCCATATCCCATACCCATACTTGTATATGGATTTAGAAGTGGAGCATCCATCATGTTACCCATCATGTATGGATTCATCATTCCAAAATTAACTGTCATTTGTAAAACCTCCAATAACTTTCGTTATTAATCGTGTAAACCATTAAACCATTTGTAAAATTATTAAAATATTTGTATCTTAATATCCTTACATTTCTATAAAGTTTTTTGTAATTCAATAATTGCCATGTTTTTGACAGTTTATTAAGTTTTGTTAAAATAAAAAAAGACCCTCTGTTCAAATCGCATAAAACAGAGGGATTAATCAGTAAAAGAGACATCACTAATATTGTTGCATATATTTTTATATATTTCCATTATTGGACGGTGAAAAATATTTAATTTATAATTTTGCTATGAAAAGATTAGTATTAATTTTAGTTTGTATTATTTTTTGTTCGTTTGCTAATGCTGAAGAAATGACAAAATCTCAGCAGGCTGTTGCATATTATAATGACAACAATATAGAAGGTGCAATTAATGTTTTAAAGGGTATTCCGGAAAGTGATAAAACCGCTGAAGATTGGCTTTTGATGGGAAATCTTTTGCAAGATAAAAATCAAAAAGCCGAAGCTGTTTTTATGTTTAAGCGTGCTATCTTGGTTGATAAAAATTATTATAAGCCGTATTTTAATCTGGCAAATATATATTTGGATGAGGAACGTCCTTTAATGGCAATTGATAATTATAAAACAGTTATCAGATTAAAACATGATTTTCCTTATGCTTATTACAACATGGGCTGTGCATATTTAAAAACAGGTGATTATAAAAAAGCAAAGAGATATTTTGCTAAGGCTGTTGAATTGAAAAATACAGAGCCTGATTTTCAGTATAATTTGGCATATTGTTATAAAAAATTAAATAATTCAAAGTTAGCGAACAGGCACTTAGAATTTTATAATAAGCTCATGGAAAATCGTTAATTTTAATAAAATAGTTGCGGTCATGTCTTTTGGATAATAATATATTGTTATGGGTAAGATTTTAGACATAATAATAAAAGCGGTTGCAGTTTTATTGCTCTTATTTGTGTTGTATTGTTGTACTCTGGGGCATGAGTTCGGAATGAAGCAAGTCAACAAAATTATTGGCATGTATCATGTTAATCAAGGTGACAAGGCTTTTAAAAAGCACAACATGCAAGATGCTATAAATTCTTATCAAGCAGGTTTAAAATTATTTCCTGAACATTATGAAGCATGGTTGAATTTGGGTAATATTTATGTTGCCTATGAAGATTATTATTCTGCCACTCAGGCTTATGAAAATGCAATTTTGGCAAAAGATACTTATACTGTTGCAAGAATGAATTTAGGTATTATAACTGCTGAAAAGTTAGGAGATTTTGATAGTGCAATTGAACAGTATCAAGCAATAATAAATGCTAAAAATCACTTGATTTCAATACCTTTTGTCTATGACAACAAAAAAAGTGAAACTGCAAATAAAGCAATAGCTTATTATAATATGGGAAAAGCATATTCTCAAAAAGCACTTTATTTGCCTAAAGATAAAAAAACAGAAAAAAAAGAATTATTATCACAATCGGCAGAGGCTTATGAGAATGCTGTTAATATAGTCAAAGACAACTATAATATGTTTTACAATTTGGCATTAACATATCACTTGTTGGGTGATTATGGAAAAGCGGGTCAATTTTACTGTGAAGCAATTAACGTTGGACCTATGAACTATGAGGCTCACTACAATCTTGGATTAATGCTTAAGCATTTACATCAGGATACTTATGCAATCGACGAGCTTGAAAAAGCCTCTGTATTAGTAACATCAAATCATTCAAGGTATATTTTTGATATATTGAGTACGGTATCAATGGATGCATTGAAAAAGGGACTTCCAAGTAAAGTATCAGAATTAAAAAAAGATGGTGAAGTTAATTCTGATAAAAACAAAAAAGAGAAATCTGTAAAGGATGAAGAAAAAAATATCAATAACGCTGAAACTGACGATGAGTCGGTAAAATTGGTAAATGGTAAGGTTTATGTGGGTGATGAAACTGATCCTGCTGTGATAGATAATTTTAGAAAAT
>DFEL01000165.1 GCA_002369055.1 Cyanobacteria bacterium UBA3803 | reverse complement strand
GCTGAACTTGTTTCAGCATCTTTCAAAAATTAGATTCCGAAATAAATTCGGAATGACATAATGTTTAAATAGTAAAAATGATTGTAAATTTAAAATCTTGATTTTAGCAAAAATGTTTGATACAATTGATTTATAGAAATATATCAATGTAACATTTTATGGAAAATGTTACATGAATTGAAAGGGCTTAATATGACGAAAATAGTGAATTGTACGGAATGTTTAAAAAATAAACTATATAAAATTTATACAAAAACATTAGCTTTTACACTTGCAGAAACATTGATTGTAATGGGTGTAATTGGTGTTGTTGCAGCACTAACACTTCCAAATTTAAACAGTTCAACAGGTAATAAAGAAAAAGTTGCAAAATTACAAAAAATTTATTCAAATTTGAACGATGCATTTGGTCGTGCAACCGCTGTTTACGGACCACTTGAGGAATGGCCGCAAGGTAATGATCAAAATTATCGTGGTGCTGAACGAATAGTTGAATTTATGAAATTATCAAAAAGCTGCGGGTTAACTAATATGAGTTCTTGTTTTAAATATCCAGGCACAAACAATGATATGCCAACATATATAACTGCTGATGGAACTGCACTATCATTTTATATACACCCTGATTGTAATTCAGCAAACTATACTCAATGTGGTTCCATTTTAGTTGATATAGATGGCCCAAATAAAGGTAAAATGAAGGTTTGCCAAGATTATTTTGCTTTTGCGGTGAGAAAGGACGGTATTTATCCAAAAGGAAGTCAACAAGACCCAAAATCAAATACAGATACATTAGTACAAAATGCTTTGAAAAAAAGTTATTTGGGTACAGATATTGACCATATATGTACAGGCTGGATTATTGAAACAGGTAATATGGACTACTTAAAACTTGACAGCAACGGTAAATGTCCTGATGGCAGTTATTTGAATTGGTCACATACTTCTTGTAAATAATATTAATTTTAATAAAATTAAAATCCAATATGTTTAGTTTCTTTTGGGGTTCCAATTAAATTATTTAATGCATTTACTATTTGCCTTATAGTTATATCTTGATTTTTAAGCTTATTATCAGTATTTTCAATATGCAAAAATAATATCTTTCTTAATTCTTCAACATTTGTTGTTTGCATTAAAGCATATTGTCTTAAATTAACAAATGCTCTCATAATTTGTATATTTATCATAATGGCAGCTTTTGAATGTAATACACTTGATAACATAGATACACCTTGTTCTGTAAAAACATATGGCAAATATTGTCTTCCTCCTCTTTTTTTCTTATTTGATTTTGAGGTTCCATTTTGGTACCTCAAAAATTTCCATTCTTCTTTTGTTAATTGAAACATAAAATCTGAAGGAAATCTGTCAATATTTCTTTTTTACTGCTCTATTTAAAATTTTGGTTTCTACTTGATATAAATCTGCTAAATCACTATCTAGCATTACTTTAAAACCCCTAATTTCGTAAATTAAATTTTTTATTAAAGTTATATTTTCATTCATAATAATCCCTTTATTTTAGTATATATTTGAATTAAATTTTGCAATAATATATAAAAACTTTACGCATGAGTGTTTTTGTGTTACTTTATTCACGGAAAGAAGAAGGAACAAAAAATGACAAACGTTAATGATTTACCTACTGTTTACAACGCTTTAGAAACTGAAAAAGAAATATATGAGTTTTGGGAAAAAGGCGAATATTTTAAGGCTGATGCCAAATCACCAAAACCAGCATACTCTCTTGTAATTCCGCCTCCAAACGTTACAGGCGTACTTCACATGGGACACGCTTTAGACGAAACTTTGCAAGATATTCTTACTCGTTATCACAGAATGGCAGGTTACGAGGCTCTATGGATTCCCGGAACCGACCACGCAGGACTTGCAACTCAAAATGTTGTTGAAAAACAACTTGCAAAAAAAGGCTTAACCCGCCACGATTTAGGCAGAGAAAAATTTATTGAAGAAACTTGGAAATGGACTAATGAACATAAATCCGCAATATTAGACCAATGTAAACGTTTAGGTGTTTCTTTTGACCGTACAAGAGAACGTTTTACGTTTGATGAAGGTTGTTCGGATGCAGTTAAAGAAGTTTTTGTTAAACTTTACGAAAAAGGATTAATTTATAAAGGTGCATATATAGTAAACTGGTGTCCTCGTTGTCAATCTGCAATTTCAGACATTGAAACAGAATACGAAACAGAGAAAGGACATTTGTGGGAAATTTCTTATCCTCTATGTGATGAACAAGGTGCAATTGTTGTTGCAACTACTCGTCCTGAAACTATGTATGGTGACGTTGCTATTGCCGTTAATCCTAATGATTACAAATATAAAGATTTAGTTGGAAAATATGTTTATGTTCCGCTTTCTCAAAGAAAAATTCCTATTATCGCAGATGAATATGTTGATAAATCATTCGGTACAGGTGCAGTTAAAATTACTCCCGCACACGACCCTAACGATTACGAAGTTGGTAAACGTCACGGTTTAAAACCAATTTGGGTTATTGATGAAGAAGGTAAAATGAAATCTTGCCCTGAAGTTCACCCTGACATACAAGGTTTAGACCGTTACGAAGCTCGTGAAAAAACAGTTGGCTTATTGAGTTTAAATAATTCTTTATTAAGAATTACAGAACACGAACACAATGTAGGTAAATGCCAACGTTGTAACACAACTATTGAACCGTTATTATCTGAACAATGGTTTGTAAAAATGGAACCATTAGCAAAAGAGGCTATTAAAGCAGTTAAAGATGGAAGGATTAAATTCGTTCCTGAACGTTGGGAAAAGAACTATTTAGGTTGGATGGAAAATATTCGTGATTGGTGTATTTCACGTCAAATATGGTGGGGACATCAAATTCCCGCATATTACCATAACGAAACAGGCGAAATGGTTGTAGCAAAAGAAAATCCTGACCCTGAACATTACACGCAAGAATCAGATTGTCTTGATACTTGGTTTTCATCAGGTTTATGGCCGTTTTCAACTATGGGATTTCCTCAAACAGAAACGGATGATTTCAAAAAATTCTATCCTACAAGCGTTCTTGTAACAGGTTTTGATATTATTTTCTTCTGGGTTGCAAGAATGATTACAATGGGACTTGAATTTACAGGTAAAGCACCTTTTTCAACCGTTTATATTCATGGTTTAATTCGTGATGAAAAAGGTCAAAAAATGTCTAAATCAAAAGGCAACACCATTGACCCTGTTGAAATAATTGACAAATACGGCTGTGACGCTTTAAGATTTACACTTACATCGCTTTGTACTTATGGCGGTCAGGATATTAAAATTTCCGATGAACGTTTTGAATACGGAAGAAATTTTGCAAACAAAATTTGGAATGCATCTCGTTTTGTATTAATGAATCTTGAAGGTGTTGACGATAATCCTGTTGATATGAGTAAATTAACTATCGCTGACAAATGGATTTTGAATGCATTAAATGAAACCGTAAAACTTGTAAACGATAATGTTGAAAATTACAGAATCGGTGAAATGGCACACGTTTTATATGATTTCTTCTGGAACAGTTATTGCGATTGGTATGTTGAAATTGCAAAAATTCAGCTTCAAGACGAAAATTTAAAACAAAATACTCAAAGAATGCTAAAACATGTTCTTGATATGTCGTTACGATTGTTACACCCAATAATGCCACATATTACAGAAAAAATTTGGCAGGCATTAGATGTAAAATGCAATTCTGACGCTCTAATCAGAGCAGATTATCCAAAATACAAAGAAGAATACAAATTCCCTCAAGAAGCAAAAGAAATGGAAATTGTATTTGAAACGATTACTTCTTTAAGAAATGTTCGTCAAAGTTTTAATATTTCACCTTCAATTAAGGTTAATATCGAAATACTTGCTACAAAAGAAGAAAAACCTGTCTTTGAAGCCGTAATTCCTTATTTACAAAGACTTGCAAGAGTTGAAGATGTTAAATTTATTGAAAATACGGACAATACTTCTAAAAAATCTGCAACAACAGTTGTTTCAGCATCAAAAATTGTAATTCCTTTGGAAAACTTAATTGATATGAACGCTGAAATTGCACGACAAAATAAAAAATTGGAAAAGCTTTTGAAAGAAAAGGGTTCACTGGAAGGCAGAATTAATAATCCTAAATTTGTTGAAAAAGCACCTCAGGAACTTGTTGATGAAACAAAAGCAAAAATTGAAGAACTATCTAATCAGCAAAAAGCAATAGAAGATTTTATAAATCTTTTAAAAGCATAATTAAAAAATAATAATTAAAAGCCGTAATTCGTCTTATGAATTACGGCTTTTGTGCTAAAATAGGGCTTTTTTAGGGTTTATATTACGAATTGTAACAGATTTTTGAAAGTCTGAAATCGGACCTTTCAAAAATACTTTATACATATGTAAGTCAAATCTGACAAACATTAAATAAACAGAGAGATTATTAAGACAGATTTTGGTTTTGAAAAACGAGAGATAGAAGAGAGAATTTTAACACACACACTACACACTAACCTACCCTACATTCCTTCCTAAAGAAGAAAATTTTAGACAAGTTCCCAAGAGGAACTTTTTTTTTGCTTAAAAACAATTATGTTAAACTTCAGCTTTTTTAAATTGCATTTCGTATAGTTTTTTATATTCACCATTTTCAATTTGCATTAATTCTTCATGGTTTCCAAGTTCAACAAGTTTTCCTTCGTTAATTACAGCAATTCTGTCAGCGTTTTGAATAGTGGAAAGTCTGTGAGCAATTACAAAAACGGTTTTATCTTTCATTAAGTTGTCTATTGCGGCTTGCACAATTGCTTCGGATTGGTTATCAAGAGCAGATGTTGCTTCGTCAAGAATTACAATAGGTGCATTTTTTATAAATGCTCTTGCAATTGCAATACGTTGTTTTTGACCACCTGAAAGTAATACACCTTTTTCACCTATAAATGTATCTAATCCTTGTTCAAGAGAATCAATAAATTCATCTAAGCAGGCATTTTTTACTGCATGTTGTAATTCTTCTTCTGTTGCGTCTAATTTACCCATTAAAATATTTTCTCTGATAGTTCCTGCAAATAAAAAATTGTCTTGTAAGACTATTGCTATGTTATTTCTTAGCGAATCCACTTTATAATTTTTTATATCAATACCATCTATTTTAATAGAAGATGTTTTTGGTAAATCATAAAATCTTGGAATAAGGTTTACAATAGTACTTTTACCACCTCCTGAATTACCGACAAGTGCAAATGTTTCACCTTTTGGTATTTTGAAATTAATGTTTTTCAGTACAGGTTTATTCCTTTTATAAGCGAAACATACATTCTCAAATTCTATACAATCAGTAAGATTATTCAGTAATTTTGTATTAGGTCTATCAATAATAAAATCTTGAGCATCAAGTTGATTTATAACACGTTCAAGAGCCAATAGAGAAGTCTGAATACTTTTCATACTTGAGCCAAGACCTTTAATTGGTGTATAAAGCATAATTAAAGCTGTAATAAATGAAACAAAATTACCGCTTGTGATTTTGTTTGTGGTAACAAGGTAACTTCCGAAACCAATTGTAACACCAATTCCAATAGAGGATATAATATGCATTATTGGAGATATAATACCTGTTGTTTTTGAAATTTGCATTTTTAACTTAAAAATAGAGTTTAAATGCTTGCTAAATATTTCGTTTAACAAGTAATAAAGATTAAAAGCTTGAACAACTTTGCTTCCGCTAAATAATTCATTGTAGTCGGTAATTACCAGTGACGAAGCTCTTTCAGATTTACTGGTTGCACTTTTTATGCAATCTCTCATCTTTGTTAATGGGAAAATGGCACATAAAAGGATAAAAATAGCAACAATTGCTAATTGCCAAGAGTTGTAAATTAATACACCAATTAAAGATATCGAAGAAAAAACTCTCGAAATAATTAATTTAGTTCCGCCAAAAATACCTGTACATACCCTGTCAGCATCGTTGTTAAAGCTTTTTTGAACCTTTCCTGATGTGTTTTTATCAAAAAATTTAGAATCTTTCCTCATTAACTTATTATAAAGAGCACGTTTCACATCTTGCGATACTTTGCCCATAGTCCAGTCATTAAAATATGTTGAGGCATAGTTTAAAATACCTTGCAGGGATGTAAATGCAATG
>DFEL01000061.1 GCA_002369055.1 Cyanobacteria bacterium UBA3803 | reverse complement strand
CTTTTCCGTCCCAACGTTCATGATGATATTTAGCAATTGATATACCCATTTTTATAAAATCATTTGAACCAAATTTTTCATCAACTTCTTCCAGAGTTTGAGCACCTAAAGTTGTATGAGTTTTCATTATTTCAAATTCTTCCGGAGTCAATTTACCTGGTTTTAACAAAATAGAATCAGGAATTGATACTTTTCCTATATCGTGTAAAGAACTTGCCAAAACCACATTCTTAATATAAGTTTTTGTCACAACGTTTGCAAATTCCGGTTGTTTTGACAGATACACAGCCAGAGAATAACAATATTTTTGTACTCTTTCCAGATGCTTACCGGTATCATCATCTCTTGATTGTGCAAGTTTAGCAAGTGAAAAAATAGTTGCCATTTGCATTTCAGTAATTGTTTTGCTTTGTTCTTCAACAGTCGTTTCCAGTTTTTTATTTTCTTCTTCCAATTTTGAAGCCAAAGCACTTAATTTAATATGTGTTGCAACACGAGCTCTTATTTCTCCGCTATGGTATGGTTTTGAAATAAAATCAACCGCACCTATTTCAAAACTTTTTGACAAAACTTTTTCATTTCGATTTTCGCTGGTAACAATAATAGGCAAAGAGCGAATAAGCGGATCTTTTATAATCCGTTCACATAAATCCAAACCGTCAAAACCTTCAAAATCGGTACCCATAATCAGCAAATCAGGGTTACTTATAACAATTGTTGCTCTTATTGTCATCGGATTTGTTTGAGTCACGACAACATAGCCTTCTTTTGATAATATTGAATTTAATGTGGCTAAATTTTCTTTATTACTGTCAACTATAAGTATCTTCTTCTGCATATTAAGATTATATCATAAATTACTTTGACAGTGAATAGCAAAAGTAAAATGATTTATATCCAAATACGATTTGTTTTAATTTGTTCATCAACAAGAGGATTAAAACGTGATTTTAAGAGTTCTTTACGACCTTGCATACTCCTTGTATATATTATATCCAGATAGCCAAAATATTGTTCAATGTATTTTGTGAATATTTTTACTGATTTTTTATTAACACCTATAAAATCAGGAACTGTTAAATATTTATCCTCGTGACGCAATATATATCTTTGATTTTCAGGAATTGAATATAATTCTTCAAAAGTATTAATAAAAACTTCTCGTTCATAATTTGAACAATTTGTAATTGTTACATAAGGGGTATAATCCGAACTTATAATATTTTTAATTACAATTTTGGATTTTTCAGTTTTTATTATACCTAAATCGCATAAAGCACTTAAAACTCCATCAATTAAAACATTCGTATACTTTTGTTTCTGTTTTGTTTTATATTTCATAAAAAATGGTATTATAAAATTTTTAAAGCACCAATTTTCTTGATGTTTAACAAATAGCACCGGCATTTTTGGTCTTTCCGATTTGATAACATTATATACTTGTGAAACATAATTTTCTTCTGTAATAACACTTTTTTCAAACACTTGTGACCACATTTGTATCATTCGTTCTCTTTGAATTGCTCTTGAAGCAAAAACTTCATTTTTTTCTTTTATAGATGCACAAGGTATACCCAATCTGTCTAAACCGTTTTGAATAGTATTATCAACAAAGCTTATCCCTTCAAAAGTTTTAAATCTGTTATATATTAAGTCCATATCACAATCATTATCATCATAATTTTTTTTAAGATAATCGTTTTTAAATTTAGCAACAGAAACCAAATGCCAAATATTCGCTGTTTTATTCGGATTATTTTTATCAATACGTATAGCTCTACCTCTCATTTGATTTGACAACATAAATGAGCCTACAACACTTGCTATAATTAAGCAATTCACACACGGAGAATCCCAACCTTCGCCTAAAAGTGCTTGCGTTCCAATTAAAACATTTATATAGCCTTGATAAAAAAGCTCTGTTATAACAGAAACAAGATTATAATTACCCTTTGCGTCAATTTTTAAATAATTTTCTTGATATTCGCTAAATACAATCTTTTCAGAATAATTTGAAATTTTTAAAAGTCCTTCTTTTGCTGACTTTGGTATAACAACAAGAGTTCCTGATAAAATACCTGTACTATATTTTTGATTTTTCAATTTATCAAACACAGATAAAACATTCATTCCTCCCATATTTTCAGAGCTAATATAATCAAGCAAAACAACTTCTCTTAAACTGCTTTTTAAATAAGAATACTCTATATTTGTTATATCTTCTATTGATTTAATTTTGCTTTTACTTCTTGAAAAAACCTTTTTTATACTCAATCTGTCAACAAGATTAACCCTTTTTGCAGATTCTAACAATTTATACTTCTTTAACTTTTCTTTTAATAACTCATATTTGTCAAAATACGGTTCAAAAGCACACAAAATACCGTTTAGAAGTGTTTGTGCCGTTTCATAAGTCCAAAGCGGTATGTTTTCTCTATCAATACAAATAAAATTCATCAATGTTGAGGCTAAAATATCAAGTTCATCATGGAAAAACAGATATGATATTACAGACAAAGTAAAATTTGTATCTTCATATATTAAATGACAGTTTTTTTCAAGATTATCAAACATTGGAGAAGTCTTTATCAGACTATAAAATTTAGGGTCA
>DFEL01000038.1 GCA_002369055.1 Cyanobacteria bacterium UBA3803 | reverse complement strand
ATACTTGCCAATTTAGTAATTATGATAAGTATGTTTGCGAATGTTTTGATAAAGTTCACAAACAAAAACGAAAAGATGAGCAGTTGCCAATAGAGCTTGAAAAAGCATTTAATATGGGGAAAAGTTTTGTATAAGTAATATAAGACAGACTAAAGCCGAAAGTTTTTACTTTCGGCTTTTTGTGAAGCAATATTTAAACTATACTTTTTGGAAATCTTCGACTCCGTGCTTGCAAATAGGGCAGATAAAATCATCAGGAAGTTCATCGCCTTCGTGGAAATATCCGCAAGTTTTACAAATCCATCCTTTTTTATTCGGTATTTGAGGTTTTGGTTTTATATTATTTTGATAAAACTCATAAGTTACACTCGGTAAACCATTTAAGCATTCTGCACTAACAACCTCGCCAACAAACATTGTGTGTGTTTCAAATTCAATAACCTGCTTTACATCACAGCAGATAAAAGAATTTGTATCTTTTGAAATATAAAATATTCCGTTTGGTGCTCGTCTTGCCTCACTAAATGTTTCAAATTTATCAATATCTTTGCCTGATTGGAAACCGAAGTGTTTATATATTTCAAATGCAGAATCTTGTGTTAAAACAGATAAATTGAATTTTTTAGATTTTTTAATCAGTTCGTTTGTCTTATTTGCTTTATTCACACAGACTGCGATTTGCAAAGGACGGGACGTTACTTGCATTGCGGTATTTATAATGCAGCCGTTATCAAAACCGTCAGCTTGAGTTGTTAAAACATATAATCCATAACCCATATTATGAATTGAAGTTGGATCAATGATGTTTTCAAGCTGCATAATTTTTTTCTGTTCAACGTTCAAATACCCTTCAGGGCAATGTGTTGAGCAATATATTGTTCTGTTTTCTCTTATAAATTCTCTTACTCTTGTTAAAGTTTTTCTTGCTTCATCTTTATCGTCAAAAACTATTGATAATTCGTTATTCTGCAAAGCTGCATCGCAATATGTAACATCACCTTGAAACATATAATATAAATCGTTTTCTTTATCTTCCAATATTGAAATAGAATTGCCGAATGTATGACCAACAGCTTTAATCATAACTAAACTATCGGTTATTCTTTGTGATTCGGGAAAATTTTTATAAGCTCCATCGGTAAATTTAACTCTTACAACATTATCTCCCGTTAACCCCATATCGTCTGCTTCTTTTTCAGCGATATAAATTTTAGCATTAGGAAACATTCTGAGTTCCCCTGTATGGTCTTCATGTTTATGAGTTACAACAATTTTTGTTACATCTTCAACTTTGTATCCTGTAGCTTCAAACGCTTCTTTAAAAGTTGCAATTTTTTTACCCATAGATAACGGCATACTTGGGTCTGAACCCATATCCGGTGCTTCATTTGGCAAACCTGTGTCGGATAAAATCACTTCTTTTCCGTCATCAATTAAGAAATTTTGCAAAGATGAACCGTATTTTACATCTTCACATTTTGCAGCATCTCTACTTCCGCCAAAAGCAAAAGCCTGTGTCATAGAGCCGCCGTCATAGTATTTTAATGGTATAACTTTTATCATCGTTTTCTCCTATAATGTTTTTCCAACTTCAAAAGCTTCTTTTTTTGTTTCTTCAGATATTTTCATTTCAGGACTCATTGTATTTGATAACAAAAATGATTTTACTAAATCCCAACCGAACATCTTAAATGCCGCATTGTTAGTTTCGACAATGTTTTTGAAGGCACTTTCATCAGGCGTACTTTGAGCGTATATTGCAACAACTTTCTTGTTTGGGTGTCTTGGTTGGAAATTAGAATCAAACATTGGGTGAAGTCTATCTATCCAAATTTTTGCCTGTGCATTAATATTCATAAAATAGATAGGGAAAGTTGCAACAATGCTGTCTGCTTCATCTATATCCTTATACATAGGCTGTAAATAATCTTTTTGAACACATCCATCGTGAGTTGTACAATAAAAACAGCTTTGACATCCTCTTGCACCTTTGTCATTCAAATCATAAACAACAACTTCACTGCCGTTTGATTTAGCACCCTCAATAACACACTCCATTAATTCCGTACTTTTTCCGTTTTTTCTCGGACTTGCTTTAAATACAACAACTTTACTCATACTTTTGCTCCTTTATTTTTAATCTAAAAAGACCGAACAGAATTTATCTGCTCGGTCATAAAAAAGTTTTATTATAACTGACCTAATAAATAATTATTAATTCCGAATCTTTCAATTAAATCGAGTTGTTGGTCTGTCCAAGCCTTATCTTCTTCTTCATCGATATAATAACCCTTGAACAAGTCAAATGAAGCATAATCAAGAGTTTCACAGTCCATATGACCGTCTAAAACTTTTAATCCGTCAACTGATACTTTATTATCGGCTTTTAAATATTCGTGAATATCGCAGCAAACAGGTAAAGTTTGAGGTGTTTCGTGTTTAGGGCATCCGCCTAAATCAAGAATACGATCAATGAATTTTGAAACCCATTCTCTTTCTTCTGTTGCGTGATCTAAATATTTTTGTCCTAATTTTGTAAATCCTTGAGAATTAAAAATTCTACCGTGAATTTCGTGGCTCAATGCTTGTGAACTTAATTCAGTTACAAAAAATTGTAAAGATTCGATAGTTTTTTCCTTGTTTGACATAATCACTTCTCCTATTAACAACTGACCGAACTAACATGACAATGTTACGAAAAATAGAACTGATTATCAATTGCTAAAACTCTGATTTTGTGAAGTAATTGCACAGAATTAAAAAAATATGAAGATAAATTTTGTTAAAAATATTTTTTTATAGAATCAGGAAGTGCATTTGTAAAATATAAAGCTAATTTTTCAACAGATACAGGCATTTCTTTTAAAGTCCATTGTATGCAATAAAGAAAAATTCCGTTAAGGTAAACTTTTAAACAGGTTGTTTCATCTTCTGATAAATCTTTTTTGTTTGATTTTAATTTAATAAAATCGACAACGGTACTTTCTGCATAATCTAATAAATTCACGAGTTGAACAGATCTATAATCAAATGTGTGAAAGGCGTTTTTATAATATTCATAGTCATTTACAATTATCATAATTCCTTGATAAATCAATTCATTCCAAGATAAATTTATATTGTCTTTTGCAAAAACTTTTTTTAATTTTTCCTGATAATTCCACAAAATAAGTTCCGGAACATTTTGAAAATTATTGTAAAAAGTTCTTACAGAAAATCCACAGTTATCCGTAATCTCTTTTACGGTAATTTTATCAATGGATTTTTCTTTTGCTAATTCCTTAAGTGATTGCGATAATAAATCTTTTGCCGTTAATCTTTCTATCAAGACGCATTCCTTTTTAAATATGATAGCACAAAATTAAACTGAAAAATTTAATTAGCAAAACTGCTTGTTTTATAATAAAGTTATAGGAAATATCCATGAAAAAATGCAAGAGTTTTAAGCCATCAATAGATATAAATTCCAAAGTTCTTATACTCGGTTCAATGCCCGGGGTAAAATCATTAGAAGAACAGCAATATTATGCACACCCACAAAACAGGTTTTGGAAAGTAATGGGTGCTATTTGCAATGAACCAAAACTACCTAAATTCGCTTATGACTTAAAATTAAAAACACTTTTGAAAAATAGTATTGCGCTTTGGGATACAATAAAAACCTGTAAACGAGATGGCAGTCTTGATTTCAATATTCAAAACGAAACCCCAAATGATATAAGAAAGTTATTGCAAAAATATCCCGATATTAAAACAATTTGCTTAAATGGGAATAAATCATATTCTGCTTTCAAAAAATACTTTCCGGATTTGTTGGAAAAATATAATTGTCACAAAATGCCATCAACAAGCCCCGCTAATGCAAGATATAGCTTGGATATATTAATAAAGGAATGGTCTAAAGTTTTATAAAATTTAAAATACTTTAGCCAATATGTAAAATAAATCTTCGCCAATATATAAAATAAAAACTTGCCAAATTATAAAATATAGTTTATAATAAATACAGGTTTATATTATGAAAAAATATAAAATAAGAATAGCTGATAAAATATTACAAAAGAAACTTAATGCAAAAGGTGCCGTTTTAATAGAAGGTGCAAA
>DFEL01000025.1 GCA_002369055.1 Cyanobacteria bacterium UBA3803 | reverse complement strand
CATCTACACTGTACCATGCAATGGTCAATGAAACCGCAAAAATTGTATTTAGAAAAATCGATCATAGTGCGATTTTTGTATTAATAGCAGGAACATACACACCGATATTACTTTTAACTGTTGCTTTTCCATTGTCGGTTGCACTTCTTGCTATGATTTGGTATATAGCGATATCAGGCATAATTTATTCTTGCCTTACTCTGAAATTTAAATATCTTTCAACAGGTTTATATTTAGTTTTAGGGTGGTTAAGCGTATTTTTGGTGTATTCAATGTGGGTTAATGCCAGTCATCTTTCAGTTTGGTATTTACTATTGGGTGGATTTTTTTACTCATTTGGTTGTATTTTTTATTTAAGCAAAAAGAAATATATGCATTGCGTATGGCACATATTTGTAATTTTGGGTGCAGCATCTCATTATTTGTGTATTATGGAAATTTTAAAATCGGTAAAAATTTAATAAGTGTTGCAAGCGAAAAAAATTATAAAATGTAAAATAATAGGATATATTATGAATTTAATTGAACGAAACAAAGAATTAATGAAAAAATTTGAAACAATGATAAATACTGCTGATGAAAATTTGGCAGAAGAACTGGTTGATGCAAATGCACCTTTTTATACTCCTGCAAGTCCTGAGGCTCTTTACGGGGGAAAAGGTTATTTATCCGTTGTTCATTGGATGAGAAAAGGTTTTTCGGATGTTCAATGGCATATTACGGATATGGTAGCAGATGAAGATAAAGTTGCGGTTAAATGGGATTTAACCGCAACTCATGATGGTAATTTTATGGATTTTAAACCAACCGGTAAAAAAATTTCAGTTTGTGTTATGAATTTTTATTATTTTAACAATGACGGTAAAATTACAAAAGATGTAGCAGCGGAAGGTATGATAGGTATTTTACGTGGTATTGGAGTGATAAAATAATAAATATTCATTTATATTATGTTGTTTTTGAATTCAGAAAATCTTTTAACTGTTTTTTCCCATTTCGTATGCTTTTTGAAGATAAGGAGTTTTTTCAATATCTCCTTTTTGCCATACTCCACCTGCAAATAAATAGCCTTTTTCAACAGGATTATTTAAGCAAGCCATTAATCCTTTAAATTCGCCAAGTGCAAATTGAACGGTATTTTCAGAAGAATCTGCCGCTGTCATAATATAATAAAATTCTTTATTTGATAAATGAGTATATCTTGAGCAAATTCTGTCAATAAAAGTTTTCATTTGTCCTGCAATTGCATAAAAATAAATTGGTGTTGCAAATACTATAACATCAGAATTTTCCATTTTATCCATCAATTCATTTATATCATCTTGTTGAGAACATTTTGTATAGTCATTTGTATTGCAAAAACCGCAACCTGTACAGTAATTTATTTTTTTATCTCTCAGAAAAATTTTTTCAGGATTATGTCCGGCATCTGCCGCTCCACGCAAAAATTCATCACATAACATATCTGAATTACCGTTTTTTCGTGGAGAAGACGATATTATTAAAACATTTTTACTCATATATTCACCTCTATTTCAATTTATTGTATTCTTCATCTGTAACTGCTTCTAACCATTCATTAGAAGTTTCTGTTCCTTCAATTTCAACAGCAAGGTGTGAAAACCATGAATCAGGTGCTGCACCGTGCCAATGTTTAACATTTGCAGGAATATTTATTACATCTCCGGCTTTCATTTCTATCGGTTCTTTTCCCCATTCTTGATAATATCCTCGACCACCTACTGCTATTAACATTTGTCCGCCGCCTGATTTCGCTTTATGTACATGCCAGTTATTTCTGCATTTTGGTTCAAATGTTACGTTATATATTTTAACTTGTTTTGTTGAAACAGGTGCAATATAACTTTGACCGATAAAATATTTTGCATAAGCAGTATTTGGTTCACCAATAGGGAACATTATTGTTTGAGCATATTTTTCTTTATCTGTTAAGGCTTTTGTATTTTCATTCCATACTTCTTTGGCTAAATTAAAAGTTGCCCAAGCTTTTGGCCATCCTGCATAAAATGCGGTATGTGTTATTGCCGCTGCAATTTCTTCTTTTGTAACACCGTTATTTTTTGCATTTTGAAGATGATATTTTAATGATGAATCTGTTATTCCTTGCGACATTAATGCAATAACAGTAATAATACTTCTTGTTTTTAGTGATAAATCTTTATTATTCCAATTTTCACCAAATAATATATCATCGTTAAAGTGAGCAAATTCAGGTGCAAAGTTCCCTAAATTATCTCTGCCTGCTGTTTGTACAATTTTACTTTGTGTCATATTTTTACCTTCCTTTTGTTTGTGTCCGATAGCAAAACTTGATGTTTGTGCAATAAAAGTAATTGCTAATATTGATATTAAAAATTTTTTCATAATTGACCTCTATTTTAAATTATTTTTATAAAAACTTTCGATTTTATCAAACGGAATTGCATTTTTATCACCACCGTCATATAAATCTACGTGATTAGCTTCCTTTACAATCAAAAGTTCTTTGTTTTTGCCTTTTAATTTTTTAAAAGTATCTTCACCAAAATATCTGCTGTGAGCTTTTTCTCCATGAACAATCAAAATTGGAGTTCTTATTTCATTTGCATATTGTAAAATAGGTTGATTTATCAGTGATAAAGATGAAGTCATATTCCATTTACCATTTGAATTGATTGAACGAGTGTGAAAACCTCTTTTAGTTTTATAATATCCCCAATAATCTTTTACAAATTGAGGTTCGTTTCCTGTTAAATTTTCAGGAAGTCCGTCAGCTCCTTTGTAATTACCGTTTTTAAAATCTTGTGTCCTTTGTTTATTCAAAGCTTGTTTCATTTTATAGCGTAAATCTTCATTTATTGAATCATTGTATCCTTTTGCAGAAACTCTTGTCATATCATACATTGTAACAGCAGTAGTTGCTTTAATTCTGGTATCAATGGCTGCTGCATTAATGGCAAATCCTCCAAAACCGCAAATACCTAAAATACCGATTTTTTCCGAATCTACGTTTTTATAATTACTTAAATAATCAACTGCCGCAGAAAAATCTTCAGTGTTTATATCCGGACTTGCAACGTGTCTTGGCATTCCTAAACTTTCACCTGTATAACTCGGGTCAAATGCTAAAGTTATAAACCCTCTTTCTGCTAAAGTTTGTGCATAAAGTCCGGAAGATTGTTCTTTTACTGCACCAAAGGGCCCTGATATTGCAATTGCAGGAAGTTTGTCATTTTTACTCATTGCCTTTGGCATATATAAATTTCCGACAAGAGTAATTCCAAATCTGTTTTTGAAAGCAACTTTTTTAACATTAACTTTATTTGATTTTGGAAAAACATTATCCCACTTATTATTTAAACTTTTTGCTTCAGTAATTAAATTATTTCCGATTAAAAGTAATATTGTTATAACAAATAATAAAATTTTTTTAAACATGCAAGTTCCTTTCATTAATCCTTATCAATCAATTTTTCTTGTGCTTCATTATATCTGTGTCCTATAAGTTTTATCGAATTTAATTGATTACGAATTTCAGATAATTCATCATTAGTAAATTTTACATTTTCAGATAAAATGTTTTCTTGTATTCTTGAAATTTTTTTAGTTCCAGGAATAGACACTATAAAAGGTTTTTGATGTAATAACCAAGAAAGAGCAATTTGAGCAGGTGTGCAATTTTTCTTTGTAGCAAGTTCGTTTACATATTCAACAAGTTTAATATTGTTATCCCAATTTTCTGCTGAAAATCTCGGAATTGTACTTCTAAAATCACTGTTTTCAAATTTTGTATCTTTATTAAAACGTCCTGTTAATGCTGCTTTTCCTAACGGTGAAAAAGGCACAAAGCCTATTTTCAATTCTTCTAAAGTATCAATAACACCGTTTGTTTCCGGTTCTCTCCACCACATTGAATATTCACTTTGAACAGCGGTTAGCGGGCAAACAGCATGAGCTTTTCTTATTGTCTTTGCACTTGCTTCAGATAGTCCCCAATGAAGAATTTTTCCTTCATTAATTAATTCTGACATTGTTTGTGCCACTTCTTCTATCGGAGTATTAGGGTCTACTCGATGTTGATAATATAAATCAATATGGTCTGTTTGAAGTCTTTTTAATGAGCCTTCAACAACCTGTTTAATGTGTTCTTTTTTACTTGAAAGTCCAATTGGTCTGAAACCTGATTTATAATCATCATTTGTTCCTATTTCAAAACCGAATTTTGTTGCAATAACAACATCATCTCTTAAAGGTTTTAGTGCTTTTCCAATTAATTCTTCATTTTTAAAAGGACCGTAAACTTCTGCCGTATCAAAAAAAGTTACACCAAGTTCAACCGCTTTTCTTATAACTTTAATGGCTTCATCTTCAGGAATAAATGGGGGATAACTTTGAGAAAATCCCATACATCCTAAGCCGATTGCAGAAACTTCTAAATCTCTTAATTTTCTTGTTTCCATTTTTTACTCCCTTATAAAATTTGTAAGTATAATTTCTTCTTCTTTTGGCAACTCAATACCTGCATCTTGACCTGCTTTTTGGCATTTTAAATGCCAAGCCATATTTCTCGCAAGTATTCTCATATTTTGCATACCTTCTAAATCCTGCTTAACTTCGTCAGGTGTATGACCATGTACCATATTCCAATATCTGCCGGATATTATTGGCATTTCGGATATAGTCATATATTTGTTTAATTGGTCTAATGATGCGGTTGTTCCCGCACGTCTAGCACTTACTATTGCTGATGCAGGTTTGTGTCTAAAGTAATTCATTTTTCCTGACAAAAGTGCAGAAAAGAATGCTCTGTCTAAAAATGCGGTTATTCCTCCACATGCTGAACCATAGTGAACAGGTGAACCAAAAATAAATCCGTCAAAATCTTTGCATTTTTCAACAAAGTTGTTTACATCGTCATCGTTTATAACACATCTTCCAAGTTTTGCACAAGCATTGCAAGCTCTGCAAGGAGTTAATGATTTAATTCCGATTTGGTAAATTTCAGAATCAACCCCTTCTTCTCTTAAAGTTTTTGCAATTTCCTCTAACGCTGTATACGTACATCCGTTTTTGTGAGGTGAACCGTTAAATAATAGTACTTTCATTTCTTTCTGTTCTCCTTGATTTATATTTTTTAAAATGCTCCTGTTTTTATGTGTGGTACATAAGGTTCTTCCAATTTTTTGATAACCTCATTACTCAATTTAATATCTAAGGCTGATACAGCTTCTTCAACGTGTTTAACATCTGTACAACCAACAATAGGTGATGTTATATATGGTTTTGATAACATCCAGGCAAGTGAAACTTGTGCCATTGAATAGCCTAATTCTTTTGATATTTTTTCTAAATTATCAACAACAACCTTATCTTGTTTTTCAGTAGCTCCCCATACCATTGGTGAAACTTCATCAATACTGTTTCTGTGTGTTTTTGTACCCCAAGTATGTGCTGTCCTTCCGCCTGCCAGAGGACTCCAAGGTACAACTGCAATTTTTCTATCTTGACACAATGGTATCATTTCTCGTTCTTCTTCACGATAAATTAAATTGTATTGGTTTTGCATAGAAACAAATTTTGTCCAACCGTTTCTTTCTGCTATTTGATTTAGTCTTTCAAATTCCCAAGCCCACATAACTGAAGCACCAATATATCTTGCCTTACCGCTTTTTACTACATCATGCAGAGCTTCCATAATTTCTTCCATTGGTGTTTCGTGGTCTAACCTATGTATTTGGTACAAGTCCACATAATCAAGTCCTAATCTTTTTAGTGAATGGTCGATTTCTGCCATAATGTTTTTACGGCTTGAACCTGCACCGTTTGGTCTGCCTTCTCTCATTGCAAAATGAACTTTTGTTGCAACAACTATTTCATCTCTATCTAAACCGTATTCTTTAATCAAGCGACCTGTAATTTCTTCGCTCGTTCCAAGTTGGTAAACATTTGCAGTATCAAAATAGTTTATACCTAAATCAATCGCTTTTTTAAATATAGGTTTTGCATCTTCATAATCTTTTGCCCAAGGAAAAACTCCGTTTTCTTTTCCGGGTTTGCCAAAACTCATACAACCTAAACAAATTCTTGAAACATCAACACCGGTGTTGCCTAATTTTACATACTGCATTATATTTCTCCTTATTTATTTCAAAATTTCCTTATAAAAACTTTCAATTTTATCAAACAGAATTGTGTTTTTATCGACGACATCATATAAATAAACGTAGTTTACACCTTTTATAATAAAAAGTTATTTATTATCGCCATTTAAATTTTTCAGCACAACTTACCTCACTATTTTGAAAAAATGATTATTAATACAATTTAAGACTGTTTGAGCATAAATATCATGTTTGCCGTAGAAAATGTGGCTTGCTCCTTCAACCTCAATTACTTGATTTTGATTTGGGTGTTTAGTCCAATTATTTAACTGTTCCATAAATGCTTTCGGGCAATCTCCTGTTACAGAATCTTTTGAACCGATTAAAAAAGTTCCTACCGGTTTAATGTTATATAGTGAAGTTGTTTCACCGTTACCGCTTAAAACAGGACAGTTTTTAAGATTTTCTGCATTATAAAACCCTAAAACAGTATTTGCAGTCATTGGTGAAAAACCGCCGAATAAAAACGGCAATATATCATCACCTCTATTTTCTTCAACCCATTTTTTAGCCATGTCAAAACAAGTCTCAATATTTGGCATAACTTCCCACCAATGCATAATATCAATGGGGCAAGATACTATAAAATAATCAATAAAATCATCTTTTGTATTTCCAAGATAGTTTATTATTTTATTAGACCCTAACGAATGCCCTGCAAGAATAATATGCTCAAATCCCATTTCCTTTGCTTTTAATACCCAAGTTTCAACATCTTCATATACCATATCAAAATCATCATTAAAAACTCCTGTGTGTTTTTGTTTGCCTATTGAATGGTCAGTATATGCAAAACAAGAAAACGAATCGTGAGCATGTCCTATTATTGTAGTTATTCCGTTTTGACTTAACAATTTTCCAGTAGCATCAAGTAAATCATTTTGAAAAACATTAGAACAAATACCTGTTAGCATTATTAAAACTGTATCTTTCGGTTCGCTTTCATATATTGCACCACGAAGTTCCAAACCTCTTTTTGTTATTGCTTTTATTATATCCATTTATATTTTCTCCATAGTATATTTGTCTAATATCGCCTTTAATTGAATTTCGCAAAACTCTTGTATCATTTTTTCAGGGTCAAAATTCCCATCTGACATACACCAACAGGTAAACATTCCATACATTTGAGTTAGTATAATTTCACACAATGTATTTATTGGTGTATCGGCTTTCAACTCTTTATTTTCAACGGCATTAGATATAATATTTTTAAGCATTTCAAAATCATACTGCCATTTTATTGTTCCCATACTGTCTGAATTTTCGTTTTTTTCTACAAGACCTTTAATCCATTCTCTAACAATATGTATTTTGTAGTCATAAACTTCTTTAATAAAGCAATTAGTATATAAACAAAGTTTTTCCGTAATATCAGAATTTTTTATTTTATTTAATTTTAATTGTGTTTCTTTAAATAAATTCTTGCAAATTTCTAAAACAATCTCTTCTTTATGTTTGAAATAAATATAAAATGTACCTTTGGCAACACCTGCACGTTCTGTAATATCTCCAATACTTAACTTACAAAATCCGTTTTCTTTAATAAGTTCATTTGTAACATCAAGTAGTTTTTGTCTTGTTTTTAAGGCATTTTCTTTTCTTGTTGACATATAACCTCTTTTGATGCAACAATTATATTATAAAAATGAATATTATTCACTGAATAATATTCATTTTTTATTTTTCATAATAATATAAAAAATCTTATTATTCGTTTTTAACTTTCAAATTATAATCAACAATATTATCTTTATTATTTTTATTTTCCCACGATGTAAGAATATCACAAACTGATACACCGTCTTTTTCAACTGTTTGCACAAAATTATTTTCGACATTTGTTTTGTATGTCGAGCAATTTAGTGTATCATTTAAAAAAGTTTCTCTGTTAAATCTTATATTCAAATGTTTTAAAGTATGAGTTCTTTTAAATTCATCGCTAACAGTCATTGCTGCCATATTTATATAACTTTTATTATTTACGTGATTGTTGAAATCAATATCCGATAAATTATTTACGTGATTAATTTCTGCTAATTTTTCGTTTTTTTCCGGTAAAACAAATTTTTTATGTTCACCCAAAGTATAATCATTAAAAATACAGAAATTTTCAGTTATTATATCTGTTTTTGCAGGTTTTTTTGTTTCTTTATCAATAATAAACCAAAGAGCATTTCCTTTTGCAAAGGTTTGATTATTATATGATATTTCATAGTCAGTATAAATTTTAAGCTTTGTAATTTCCGAAATCCAAATGCTTACGGTAATTTCTTCTGACCAAAAAGGTAAATCATTAATAAAATCAATATTAAATTCAGTTACTATCCAATATTTATTTGTTGCAAATAAATCGTATGCTGCCAATTTTTTTGTTGCACAAAATCTTGCAAATGCATCTTGAATGTACATTATTGCGGAAATTGGTTTTAATCTGTATTCACATAAATCCATGTTATCAAGTATTACGTTATATGATTTTATATATTTTTCCATATTTAATCCTATTTATTTTATATAATTTAATATTATCATGAATAGAGGTTATAATTATAAATGACAGTTATTAAAAAATTTCATTGTCCGGTTTCATTTTTATTGTAGGATAATTTTTGTTTATTTTGTCAAAAACAGGACAATCTTTTGAGTGATCGTTAATAATTCCGCATGCTTGAAGATAAGAATATATTGTTATTTCACCTATAAATTTGAAGCCTCTTTTTTTTAAGTCTTTGCTTATTATTTTTGAAAGACCGTTACTAACAGGTATTTTTCCGTCTTGATGCCCGTCATATATTATTGTTTTTCCGTTGGAATATGACCAAATATAATTACAGAAGCTTCCAAATTCTTTTTTGATATTTTTATAGCAAATTGCATTATTAATAATTGCATTAATTTTTTTTATTGATTTAAGCATACCTTCTGTATTTAATATTTTTGCAATATTGTCTTCATTAAAATTTGCTATATTTTCGTAATTAAAATCATCAAAACATTTGCGAAAAATATCTCGTTTTTTCATGATTAATCCCCAACTAAGACCGCATTGCAGACATTCAAGGGATAAATGCTCAAACATCAATTGGTCATCATGTACAGGAATACCCCACTCATTATCATGATAAGTTTTAGTAATTTCATTTATATCAGCCCAGCTGCAATATCCCATAGTAAATAGCCTTATTCTTGAATTTTTCTTATTACTTTCGCAGGATTTCCAACTGCTATTGTATTTTTTGGAATGGATTTTGTAACAACGCTGCCTGCTCCGATTATTGCACCATCTCCTATTTCTACACCGGGTAAAATTGTACAATCAGAGCCTATCCATACATTTTTACCTATTTTTACGTGTTTTGGTGAAATATTTTGTCTTTTATTCGGGTTAAAATCGTGATTTAACGTTGCAATTGTTGTATTGTGACCTATTAATGTACCTTCTTTGATTTCAATGCCGCCTTGATCTTGAAAACGACAGCATGCATTAATAAAAACATTTTTACCTATTTTAATATTTTTTCCGCAATCGGTATAAAAAGGTGGAAATAGTCCGAAAGTTTCATCAATATCACTTTCTGTCAATTTTGAAAAAAGTTCTCTGATTTCTTCAGGGGTATGATATTTATTATTTAATTCAGAAGTAATTTTTAGTGCTTCTTGACTAAATTTATGAAAAGTATTGAATAGTTCCGTACCTGTTTCAACATAGGTTTCTTTTGCCATTAACTCTCTAAATTCTTGTATTGTAATAGTTTTTTCGTTTGTCATATTTTACCTTATTTTATTGTTTAATTATTTGATTTAATAATTTCATTTAAAGATATATTTGAATTTCTAAAACGTTTTTTACTTCTTTGAAGCTTCATCTGAATAGCATTTTTTGGACAATTATGAATACAAGCAAGACAACCTGTACAATTATTTTTAAAAATAGGTTTGTTTTTATTTTCTTGTTCTATATTATTGTTTGGGCAAACTTTTTTACAAGTTCCGCACAAGATACAGTCATCATTAACGTAAAACATTTTTGGTGTATATTTTTCAATTTGTTTAATTACTTTATAACCGATACTCGAAATTAAATTGTTAATCCAGCCGCAATTTGTTTCTTTTGTTACTCTTGAATTAATTTCTTCAATAATTGTTTTTAAATTATTTTCAATGTTTTTTTTGTTTAACATCTTTAATTGTTTTTCAATATCAAAAAACGGAAGATAATTATCAACCATTAGTAAAGAAGAATAATAATCAGCTTTATTTCCGTTTGATTTAAGAAGTTTTTTCATTTCGTTTAAAGAGCCACAGGCTGTAAAACCATAAGTTGCTATAACAAAAGTATAATTTGCATTAATTTTACATTTTTCAAGATAATTTCTTACTATATCCGGAACAGAAACTGCATATACGGGATAAACAATTCCTATGACATCATCTTCAATTTCATAGATATTATTTTTAATCATTTGCGGAATAGAAAGAAGTTCAGCTTCAAAACATTTTGCAACCGACAAACAATTACCTGTTCCTGTAAAGTAAAGAATTTTCATAATAATACCTTTAAGGTTTGTGTTAATTTTTACAAATAAAGCTTTTATTGTTTTTTAAATACACCTTTTGCACAAGCACAAATCGGACATTTGTAACTATCAGGTTCTTTATCTAAATCTCCGACATATTCAAAACCGCAAACGCTGCATACATAAACAGGTTTATTCGAATTATCTTCTTCATTATCTTTTGGTGCATATTTATCAATAATTGCTTTTGTTACTTCTCCATGATGTTTTTCTTGCAAAGCAAACTCTCTTACTTGTTCCACTGCTTCATTGTCTATTCCCATTAAGGCAAGTTTGTCGGCAAGTTGATTAATATTTCCTTCGCCTTTAAATTCTGCTTTTGATAAACCTTTTATTAAATTCCAAAAATCTTTTTCATTAATTGGATATCGTCCGTTTAGCATGGCATAAAATGCACCGTGATTTGTTTCTTGATTACCAAGTTCAATAAATTCTTTAGCAACATCATCTAAACCAAACATTTCTTTTGCAACTTTTGCAAGAGCATAATACATAGCACCACCAACCGCTTCACCTGAGGCTAATTGTGCAATTTGTTTTTCTATTTCTGAGCCTTTTGTTTGTCCAAAAAAATTCATATTTACTCCTTTTGTGATGTTACCTATATTATAGTAATTATAGTTTACAATAAAAATTTTACAATAAAAAATGGGTGTGGAGGGATTCGAACCCGCGACCAATTGATTAAGAGTCAACTGCGCTACCACTGCGCCACACACCCGTATTAAATTGTTAATTTTATTGTGGTAGCGTTCTGCGCTACCTTCCTCTCGAAAAACAATATTCAATTGTTTTTCTCGGCAGAGTGCCATACACCCGTATTAAATTGTTAATTTTATTGTGGTAGCGTTCTGCGCTACCTTCCTCTCGAAAAACAATATTCAATTGTTTTTCTCGGCAGAGTGCCATACACCCGTATTAAATTTAAGATATTTTGTATCTCTATTTTAGCATAAACTTTTTTATTTTATCAAGTAAAAAAAAGGCGATTTTTAAATCGCCTGAATATTTTTTTGCTTTCCTTTTTCCTTACCTAATTATAATTTCATTTTTATTTTGCAAAAATAAATCCTTTTGCTTTTTCAATTAAACCTTTTCCTGATGCTAATAATTCAGCAGGTTTGCCATTTGCAAAAAATTGACCTACGGTATTTTTTACGGTTTCGATACATTTTGAAATTTGACCTTTACATAAATATCCGATTAATGCTCCACCTGCTAAAAGAACTCCTGTTGAAAGTAATTTCTTTTTGCCGGCTCCGTTTGATGTTTTTTCTGCTCCGCCTATTTCAACCGTATCAGCCAATAAAGCGTCTTTTGGAATTTCTATTTTCGGTGTAAAACCGTTTCCATCTGCTGCACCTGCTGTACTAATTTGTTCTAAAATCTTTCTATCGTGTGCTAATCCGCCTTCGTAACCAACTTTTGTTGTTGGAGCAAAACTCATTTTTTATGTCCTTTCAAATAATATATTACACCTATACATTTATAATAAAACAAGCTATAACCAATAATTGTCATGGTTATAGCCTATTTGTAAATTTTTGTTAATAACTATTGAGCGATAAATGGTATTGTTACTATGTAATTTCCATGTTCTTCTTTAGTTGTAATTTTTTCTTTATCAACTTTTTTTTGAAGTTTATATGCTTGCATTAAATTAATCATATTTTCTCTGCCACCTTTTTTGACTTCATTTGAACCTTCAATTTTTAAAATATTATCGTCTTCAACACTTACTTTAACATTTTTAGCATTATTGCCAAATGGTTTTAATGTTACTGTTACAACGTAAGAATTATTATTTTCTGAAATTTCAACCGGAGTTTGCATTGATTTTCCTATGACTTTTATTTCTTTATCAAAATCTCTGCTGAAATCTCTGTTTAATTCTTTTTCAATGTTTTTGTCCATTTGTCTAATCATTTTTTCTGCATGACGCATGTGATATTCAGGGCTGAACATCATTTTTAACGTATAGTCTGCCACAAAATAAAATGCTAAAAATGCACCCAATAATGTTGCAAAAAACATTAGTGCATATTTAAAACAGTTTTCTTTGCAATGGCAATGTTTATGTTCGTTTTCGTGCTCAAATTTGTTAAAATTTTCTTCCATATTTTCTCCTTTTCTAATTTTATATACAATTTATACAAAATAAATAAAAAAAAGACAATCACCTATTTAGGCAATTGTCTTTAGATTATATGTTTGTAAGTTAAACTTATGCTAATGCTTCATTTGATTTTTGGTCTAACAAAGCAATTGTTCTAGGGAAGTATTGTTGCAAATATTGAGAACGTATTGTAAGGTTTGTGCCTGAATATGGTGTTGTCAACAACGCATTTGATTCAGCAATTGTTTCATCTAAACCACCCCATTTACCATTATAATGAGCCAATTTATTAATGAAATAATCAATGTGATTACGTTGTGTATCCGGAAATGCTTTATTAAATGCTTTTCTTTCTTTTTCGTAAACTTTTTGGACTTCTTTATCATCCATTATTGACTTATAATGTGTATCAAAAAAAGACTCATCACTTGAACCATCTACATCTTTATAATTTCTTGCATGTCCCAATTCATGCATAATTACGAATAAGTTGCTGCCTGAATGGATAGATTTATCACCGGGATCAAAATAAGCATCCATGCTATTGTCTATACCAACTAAACTCTTTGTTGATTGTGCCAACTTGAATAATTCTTCACCCGGCATAGCCTTTAATGATTTCATTATTTCTTTTTTGTTACCGCTGATTTGCTTATCAATTGAAATTGTCGCATGGCGTTCAGGATTATTCAAATCTCTTACGTTTAATTCATGTTTATCAACAGTAATTTCATATTTTTGATCATTTTTTGATGAAATAAATTTATTTTTATCTACAACTTCAAATGTATTACTGTTATTCAAAAGAACTTTACCATTTTTATCAACAATTTTGTAATCAGAAATTCTGTTACCTTGAGGGTCATCTTCGTAAGAATATATTGTTCTTGTTCCGTCTAAAGATTCCATGTCTTTTTTAATTGTTGTAATGCCTGTCTTTTTATTAACATGACCTTCACTTACAATTTTTTCATTACCTTCAGCGTCAACATATTTGATGTCAAAAATACCTTTAACATCTGATGGTGCTGTATACTCTTTTCTTAAAATTTTACCGTTTTTATCTTTTACAACTCTGACTTCATGAGTGACTATCTCACGACCATCATCTAATTCTAATCTTACTTTTGAAGTTGTATTGTTTCTTAAATCATTTGTTTTTTTTATTCGATAAAATTTTCCGGTTGTTTCATATAATGACTCATTTTCAACTGCTTGACGTTTAAAATCTTCATCAAGTATTTCTGTATAAACTTGATCATCCTTTGTACAAACATTTATTACATAACTTTTTGTATCGTAATTATTAAGACCAAATGAAGTTTCCTCTAAGTTATTACCTACTACATTTTCCATATCAAGAACTTTTGATGCAATTTTATCAATTTTATCCTTACATCTTGACGAAGCTGCAATTGATAAAACATTATCACCGGATAATTGTGTTTTGATAAGTGGTTTTACACGATTAAGTCTTTCAACACCTTTAGAAGCTGCAAAATCAGCCATCTCCGCAAGTTCAAATGATTTATATTTACTTGTATTATTTTTATCTTTAGCAGGCTCAGTAGCGAACGGAATTACTGCATCAAGAATATCCTTTTTTCTTGATGCTAAGTCTACAACTGTTCTACTATTTACAAATGGTGTTGTCGCTAATTTTCTTATAGATTCCCATTTTTCAGGATCTTTTTTTATAGCAGTTTGCAATTTATCTAATTCTTCATTACTAAATTTAGAACATTCTTCTCCCCTGCGAGTTGTCTTAATGTTTTCCAAAGTATTCATAGCATTGCCAAGCTTGAACTCTTTATTACTATAAGAGTCCGGAGCTTGTTCAGGAATATGTTGTTTTTTAACTTTACTTACCTTTGGTGCTTGTACATTTCTTACACCATTCAGTTTTATATTATCCATAATTAATGTGTACCTTTTTTCGTAGCAAAATTACATTGCTTATTATGCTAATGCTTCATTTGATTTTTGGTCTAATAAAGCGATTGTTCTAGGGAAGTATTGTTGCAAATATTGAGAACGTATTGCAAGCAATTCGTGTGTTTTTGGTGTTGTTAACAATGCATTTGATTCTGCGATTGTTTCACCTAAACCGCCTAATTCTCCGCCATAGTGAGTTGCTTTATTAATGAAGTAGTCAATGTGGTCACGTTGTGTATCAGGGAATGCTTTGTTAAATGCTTCTCTTTCTTTATTATACACTTTTTGTACTTCTTCATCTTCTGATATTGACATATCCAAAGTATCTTCATAAGCTTCATCACTTGAACCGTCAACATCTCTGAAATCTCTTGCGTGACCTAATTCGTGCATGATTACAAATAAGTTGCTGCCTGAATGAATAGATTTATCACCCGGATCATAATATGATTCAAGTACATCATTCATACCAACTAAACTTCTTGTTGATTGTGCTAATTTGAATAATTCTTCACCAGGCATAGCCTTTAATGATTTCATTATTTCTTTTTTGTTACCTTTAATTTGTTTGTCAATTGAAATAGTTGCATGACGTTTAGGGTCATTTAAGTCCTTTACGTTTAATTCATGTTTATCAACTGTAATTTCATATTTTTGGTCATTTTTTGTTGAAATAAATTTATTTTCATTAACTACTTCAAACGTATTGCTGTTATTCAAAAGAACTTTACCGTTTTTATCAACAATTTTATAATCAGAAAATCGGTTTCCTTGAGGATCATCTTCATAAGAATATATTGTTCTTGTTCCGTCTAAAGATTCCATATCTTTTTTAATTGTCGTAATGCCTGTTTTTTTATCAACATGAGCTTCACTTACAATCTTTTCGTTACCTTGAGCGTCAACATATTTAATGTCAAAAACACCTTTAACATCTGATGGTGCAGTATATTCTTTTCTTACAACTTTTCCTTCTTTGTCTTTTATAACTCTGATTTCGTGAGAAACTGTCGGATAACCTTGATCATCAACTGTTAATCTTACTTTTGATGTTGTATTGTTTCTTAAATCATTTGTTTTCTTAATTTGATATACTTGACCATTTGATTGGTATAATGACATGTTTTCAATTGCTTGACGTTTTAAGTTTTTATCAAGCAATTCGGTATTAACTTGATTATCTCTTGAAGAAGCTTTAATTACGTAAGCACTTGTATCATAAGCATTACCATTAAATACAACTTCTTTAAGGTTTTTACCCATTGCATTTTCCATATCAAGAACTTTAGATGCAATTTTATCAGCTTTGCCTTCCAGTTGAGGTGTTACAGCAATCAAAGCAACATTTTGACCTGATAATTGAGTTTTAATAAGCGGTTTTGCGGCAGTAAGTTTGTCAGAACCCATAGCGGTAGCCAAATCTGCCATTAAAGTAAGTTCTTTTGCTTTGTATTTAGCAACATTTGTTTTATCTTTAGCCGGTTCTGTTGCAAAAGGAACTGTTGCTTCTAAAACATCTTTTTTTCTGGATGCTAAGTCAACAACTGTTGCACCTTTCAAAAACGGAGTTGCTGCCAATGTTTTTACCGAACCCCATTTTTCAGGTGTTTTATCTAAAACCGCACGCAAGTTGCTTAAATCTTTTTGGTTAAATTTTGGAAATTCTTTTTTACCTTTTACTGATTTTGCTTCTTCCAATGTTTTCATTGCATCATTAAGATTAAATCCTGATTTTTCAAATGTATCAGGAGCTTGTTTTGGAAGTTTTGTTGTCTTGGTTGTTTTAGCTGTTTGAGGGGCTTTTACTGCACCTACATTGTTAACTTGCATGTTGTCCATTTAATATTTTCCTTTACTGTCTTACAAACATATCTCTAATTCTACTTTAGCATGAAAAAACATCAAAATTTTTTTTGCTATTTTTATCTGTAAATTATTAAAATTTTTTACAATATTTTACAAAAGTGTCTTTAATACATTTGATAAATTTTACAATTTATTAAAAAAATGGTATAATACTTTAAATGCCGCTCTTGTTATAAATAATTTTGTCTTTGCAAATAAAATTTTAAGAAAGGAAAATTTTATGAGCAAAACAACTAATTACACTACCCCTTATGCTAACGGAAGTTACAGCTTAAATGGTGAAAAAAAGGCCTCAACAAAAAAAAGAGGCGGTACTGTTTACGGTGAATATGAAATGAATGAGTATGAAAAAGCATTGTATGATTATGCCCAAAAAACTCTTGCAGAAACAGTACCAAATGTTAATACGTTTTCGGCAGATACATTAAATAACATTCAGGCACAACTTGATGCATATCAAAATCAAGGTATGCAATCCATAAATAATCTTTATGCTCCTTTATTAAACAACTTAAAAACAGATATTGCTTCAAGATTTGGTAATTTAGATAATTCAATGTTTTTAAATAATTTAAACAACATTGAAAATGTGAGAAGTAATGCAATGGCTCAGTTGGCAGAAAATTTACTTTTAAAGCGAAATGAATTAGTTAATAATGAACTTGCTAACAGATATAATTTTATCAATTTATTAAATAATCTTCAAAATCAAGGCAATTCAAATGCTTTAAATACTTTATCCGCTGCATTAAATCTTGCAAACAGTGTAAAAGGAATGACAACAAACGCTTCTTCACAAAGTTCTGCATTAAATTTGCAAACAATGCTTGGTTTAATGAGTTCATTTTTATAAAAAGCAGGGCGGTATTTAACCGCCCGTTTGTTTTTGATATATTAAAGTTATGAATATTATACAAGAATTTGATACAATTACGGCAATATCTACACCGCTTGGCACAGGCGGAGTAGGTGTTATCAGAATATCAGGCGAAAAAAGTTTTGATATAACAGAAAAAATTTTTACAGGTAAAATAACTCCAAGAATGATTTGTCATGGTTGGATTACCGATAATGGCAAAAAAGTCGATGAAGTTGTTGTTTTGCCTTTTAAAAATCCTAACAGTTATACAGGTGAAGATGTTATTGAAATTCAATGTCATGGCGGAGTTAATGTTGTAAAAAATATTCTTGAAATTGTCTTAAAAAATGGGGCAAGAATGGCTGAAAGAGGAGAATTTACAAAACGTGCATTTTTAAATAAAAAACTTGACCTTTCTCAAGCGGAAGCCGTTGCAGATTTAATTCATTCAAAAACGCAAAATTTTGCAATCCAATCAGCAAAAAATTTATCAGGGTTTTTATCGGAAAAAGTAAACGAAATAAAAAAAGAAATTTTTGAAACATTATCAAAAATTGTTGCAGGAATAGATTTTCCGGAAGATGTAAAAGAACCTGAATATGAAGATTTAATGAAAGATTTTGAGCATCAAATAAATAGTATTGATGAAATTTTAGACAATGCAAAATCAAGTAATATTATGCGTCAAGGGATAAAAATTGCGATTGTAGGAAAACCAAACGTTGGCAAATCTTCATTGTTTAATACACTTTTAAGTCTTGATAGAGCAATAGTAACTGAAATTGCAGGCACAACGAGAGATGTTTTAACGGAAACTCTTGATTTGGGTATACCTGTAACATTAATTGATACTGCCGGTATAAGAGAAGATGAAAATATTGATAAAGTTGAAGAAATAGGTATTGAATATTCAAAACAAGCAGCACAAGAAGCGGATTTAGTATTGTTTATGTATGATTTATCACAAGATTTGAATGACGCAGATAAAATTATTTTAGAATTTATAAAAGATAAAAAACATTTGATTATTGCAAATAAATGTGATTTGTCAGATAAAAAACCTGAAAACACAGTTTTAATTTCGGCTAAAGAAAATTTAGGTATAAGCGAATTAAAACAAAAAATTAAAGAAATAATACTGGAATTTTCTCCGGAAGATACAGAGTTTGTAACTAATAATCGTCAGCAAGACTGCCTTGAAAAAGCAAGAGAAAGTCTTACACAAGCTTATATGGCTGCAACAATTCATGAATTACAAGATTTAATTTCAATAGATGTAAAACAGGCTCTTTTATGTTTGGATGAAATAACAGGAGAAGTCATTACCGATGATATTTTGAATAATATTTTTGATAATTTTTGCATTGGTAAATAGTTGTGGTAAAATAATATTATGTTTACAGGAATTATAGAAGAAGTAGGAAGTATAAATTTTTTTAAAATAGTTTCCGAAAATGCAGAAATTTCAATTAATTGTTCCAAAATATTGGAAGGTACAAAAATAGGTGATTCTATTGCTGTCAATGGTGTTTGTCAAACGGTTGTAAATATTTCGGAAACAGGTTTTACGGCAGAAGTTTCAAAAGAAACATTGAATGTTACAAATTTTTTGGAATTAAAATCAGGTGATAAAGTTAATCTTGAAAGAGCATTAACCCTAAATGAACGTATTGGTGGTCATATTGTTTCAGGACATGTCGACAGTGTTGCAAAATTTGTATCAGCAGAAAAAAGTAACGATTTTTATAATTTAAAATTTGATGTTGATGAAGAAACGGCAAGATATATCGTTAAAAAAGGCTCTATAACTTTGAATGGTATAAGTCTTACTGTTGCAGATATTAGCGGTAAAATATTAAAAGTTGCCGTTATTCCTCACACTTACGAAAATACAAACTTATCAAAATTAAAACAAGGTCAAAATGTTAATGTAGAAACAGACGTTTTTGCAAAATATATTGAAAAATTTTTATTGAATGAACACACAACATCAATGATTACACAAGATTTTTTAAAAGAAAACGGATTTATGTAATGGATAAATTTCAATTTGATAAAATAGAAGATGCTATAAAAGATTTTAAAAATGGAAAGCCTATAATCGTTGCAGATGACGAGGATAGAGAAAACGAAGGTGATTTACTGTGTTCTGCTCAATGTATAACTCCTGATGTTATAAATTTTATGGCAAAGGAATGCAGAGGTTTGATTTGTCTTGCAATTTCCAATGAGATTGCTCAAACTCTTGATTTGCCGCAAATGGTTGAAAATAATACCGAAAAAATGCGAACAGCTTTTACTTTAAGTGTTGATGCGGCAGAAAGATTTGGTGTAACGACAGGAATTTCTGCTTTTGACAGAGCAAAAACGATAGAAGTTGCAATTTCAAAAAATGCACAACCTCATGATTTAAGAAGACCCGGTCATGTATTTCCGTGCGTTGCAAGAAAAGGCGGGGTTTTAACAAGAATAGGTCATACGGAAGCATGTGTCGATATGGCAATACTTTCAGGACACAGACCTGCCGGTGTAATGTGTGAAATAATGAATGAAGACGGTACTATGGCTCGCAGGGATGATTTAAGAGCTTTTGCTGATAAGCATGGTTTTAAATTTATCTCTGTTTCAGAACTTGTTGCATACAGATTACAATCTGAAAAATTAATTGTTCGTGAGGCTGAGGCATTTTTACCTACAAAATTTGGTGATTTTAGAATTTACGGCTATGTTAATAAAATCAACGGGCATGAACACGTTGCACTTGTAAAAGATGACGGTAGTGACAAAATTCCTTTGATAAGAGTACATTCGGAATGTTTAACGGGAGATGTTTTTCACAGTTTAAAATGTGATTGTAATTCTCAATTACATAGTGCATTGAAAATGATTGAAGAATATGGTAAAGGTGCTGTTGTATACATGCATGACCACGAAGGCAGAGGTATTGGACTTGTTAATAAAATAAAAGCTTACGCATTGCAGGAAAAGGGTCAAGATACAATTGAAGCAAATATTTCTTTAGGATTTAAAGAAGATTTAAGAGATTATGGTGTAGGTGCTCAAATTATACGTGATATAGGTTTTACAACTTTTAATTTAATTACAAACAATCCTAAAAAAATTATAGGTTTGGAAGGTTATGGATTAAAAATACACGATATAGTGCATATAAAATCTGAAATTACGGAATATAATAAAAAATATCTGGATACTAAAAAAGAAAAAATGCATCACACTTTATAAAGGAAGGTTTATGGAAAATACGAATTACGAAGCAGTAGTACTAAACAGCAACTTGTATAAAATTTTTGCAGGTGTATATAATGACTTTCGTTCTGTTGCTTCGAATGACTACATGTTTGAATTGCCGCCTCTTGAATATCAAGATTTTATAGATGCAGTTGATAAAGATTTTGTAAAATGTATTGTTTTATTAGAAAATCATATTCCAACAGCTTTTCTTGTATATACAACTGCCATTTCGGAATCAATAGAATTAAATGTAATACATTGTTTGGGAAGTGAAGATTTGCTTACAAAAAGAAAATTATTAATAGAAAAATTCTTAAAAGAAACAGAAAAAGAACGTGCTGAAAAAGTTGTATGTTATCCTCTTTTGGGTGTTCAATCCGGTTTTACAAGTGATATTTCTCATTACGGATTTAAATTTGTAGGACTTGCTGTTTTAAGATTTATGATGGATAACAAAAATTCCGAAGAAATCTTAAACAGTATTGCACAAGAACCTCAAGATGAAAGTTATAAAATTACAACTTGGGAAAATATGTATTATGATAAAGCGGTAGAAGTTATACATGAAGGTTTTAAAACGGCTTCGGATGCTTTATTTGATACAAGATATCTGACAAAAGAAGGAACTGATGATATTTTAGATAAAATTGTAAACGGCGTTTATGGTGAATTTTTGCCTGAAACAACAAGTGTTTTAATGCATAACGGAAGACCTTGCGGTTTTTGTTTTACAAATATAACAGGCGGAAAAATTGCAAATATTCCTTTGGTTTCAATTTTAAGTGAGCATCAAGGTAAAGGACTTGCAAAGCATTTAATAAAAAAATCTGTTTCAAGTTTATTGAATATGGTACGTTCAGGAGAAAGAGAATTTACGGAGGTCAACGTTTCTGCCGAAACAAATAATATTCCTGCTTTGAAAATGTACCGTCATATAGGTTTTAAAGAGGATTACAGTTATCCTCAAGCATACTTGCCATTAAAAAAGTAACTGTTAAAAAACAGTAAAATTTTGGCATATATTAAATATGGAAAATATTAATTGGCTAAAATTAAAATTGAATGAAAAAATGATGAATTTGCAAAGTTCAAAAGCGAACATAAATGCGGATTTGTCATCTAATAATGCTGTTACAAAAAATTTAATTCAACAAACGCAAAATAACATTATTAATCAAGTTCAAAATCAAATAGTAAATCCTCAACAACTGCGTATGAATAATCTTGCAAGTATTGACAGAGCTGTTTATGTTAAAAATCTTTTAAATCTTCCAAAAAATATGGTTGAATTACTTGTAATGGTGCAAAATGAAGGTAAAAATCAGACTCAACAGGCACAAAATCAACAGCAACCAACAAATCCGCAAAATCCGCAAAATGTATTAAATCAAGCACAAAATCAGCCTCAAAATGCTCAAAATTTGCAGCAAAATGCACTAAATCAAATTCATAACCGTCAACAAAATACTCAAAATAACCAAAATGTAGTGCAACAGCCAAATGTTCCTGTTCAAAATCAGAATACAAATACAAATTTGCAAAAATTACCTGTTATACAAACAAATCCACAAGTTCAACCACCTGAACAACAACAAATTCAAAATCAAACTCAACAGGTAAAAGAACAAAAGCCTAATTACCAACAACAAAATCAAAATTCACATACTCCTGAAAAAACCGACGAAAATGTACCACAAAAACAAATTCAGGCTAATAAAGAAGCTTTTACTCAACAAATGAATAATGCTAAGCAAGAAGCTTCAACTCAAATTAATAAACAAATTCAGACAAATCAACCTCAAGTAGCACAAAATCAGCAACAATTACAGCAGCAAAATGTGAATAGACCACAGGTTCAACAGCCGACTGTACCGCAGCAACCTGCGTTAAATCAACCGGCACAGCAACAGCCGCAAATTCAACAGCCTGTTGCACAGCAGCCTGCCGTACAACAACCGCAACAACAACCTG
>DFEL01000095.1 GCA_002369055.1 Cyanobacteria bacterium UBA3803 | reverse complement strand
CCTAAATTAGTCATTTCTGCTAAGTTAGCACCTTTACCGCCCAATAGTTCACGCATGTTTGCGTTACCTTCTCTAAAGAGCCATACACGTTTTTCTGACATTGTTTTTCTTCTCCTTTTCAAATAACAATTTTGTCGTACTATTTCATACTAAAAACATAGCAAAAACACAAAAAAAAAACAAGCATTGTCGTATTTTTACAAAAATTTGATTGTTTTAATTTAACATGCTACAATCATTCTGTAAAAAAGGAGATATCGTGAAAGAATTTAATTTAGAAAATGGCATTAAGTGTGCCTACAAGCAAAATAAGAACACTCCGAGAATAGCCGTATGCTTTGATGTTGAAATTACAAAACCTGCATCAATACCGGGCATTTACGGAATGGTAAACAGATTACTTCTTCAAGGCACAACAAAAAGAACAGCCGAAGAACTTACTAACGAGTTAGAAGAAAATGCTATTGAAATTAACTGTGAAGGAAAACGGGACTATCTAAAATTTTCTTTGCTATGTCTTAATGAAGATTTTGAACACGGGTTAGAAATTTTACAAGATATAATTGAAAATTCAACATTTGATGATACAGAAAAGGAAAAAGTTAAAACAATAGGCGAACTTACTGCCTCACTTGACTCCGCAAATGTAAGAGCACAGGATAATTTTACAAAAACACTATACAAAGGACATTTTTACGGTGATACATATACCGTGTTACTTGATAATATTGATAAAATTAATAAAAATAACGTAAAAGAAGCCTACAAACAAATTTTAACCTTCGGAACAAAAAGACTTGCAGTAGTTGGAGATATTGACTTTAATACAACAGAAAAACTATTAAATAAATACTTGGGTAATATTGAAAATTCACATACAATTGAAAACGAAATACCTACACCAACTCTTGATAAGTCAGAAACAATAGAATACATTAAGGATGATGCAAATCAGGCTCAAATTTATCAAGGCTGGCTTGTTCCGACTTACAACTCAGAAGATTACGCACCTCTATTGGTTTTAACTACAATTTTAGGTGCAAGCGGACTTTCTTCAAGACTTTTTACAGAACTTCGTGATAAGAAAGGGCTTGCGTACACGGTAAGAAGTATTTATGAACCGTTTAGAACCGCTGCAAGCTTCCAAATTTATATAGCAACAGAACCTAAAAATATTCAAACGGCACTTGCAGGTTTTAAGGAAGAAATACAAAAAATCAAGGATGTTTTAGTTCCTGAAGATGAACTTCATAACGCTAAAAACAACTATATCGGTAAACGTCAGTATTTAGCGGAAACAAACATTCAACAAGCAGGAACTCTGGTACATTTTGCAAACTTCGGACTGGGTTTTAATTATCAGGAAAAATTAATAGAAGAAGTTAAAAACGTAACGGCTCAACAAGTTCAAGATGTTGCAAGAAAATATCTGAATGACATTTCCGTAATATCTATTTTAAGACCATAAGTAAGAAAATTTTAAGTTAGAATAAATAAAAATCCGAGTTATAAAACTCGGATTTTTATTTGTATACTAAAGATTTAACTATATTCTTTCAGCAGTTTTTCTTGGTTTTTCTTCTTCCAGTTTACCGGTTTTTACATCAACCATTTTTTTCAAAACATCACCAATGTAACCCAATTCAACAATTGCATCATCTTTTTGTTTTTGAACAGGAGTTTTTACTGAATCTTCAGGTAAATCATTAGCAAATTTTTTAACTTTAACATCTTTACCTGCTTGAATATCTAACAATGCTTTTAATTGGGAGCCAATATAGTTTAGTTCAAGTAATAAATTATCATTTTGTTTTTCATCTAAAGTTCTGTTATCTTTTTTTTGATTACCAACTTTTGCACTTTGAGCAGCAACTTTTTGCGGTGCAAGTGCTTTTGGTGTTGATACTACGGGGCTAACTGCATTAATCATTTAATTTCTCCTTACCTTCTCAATTATTATACTATTGGTGTAGTTATCCTAACATAAAACGATATTAAATGCAAGTGTATTATTTACAATATTACAAAATAAAATTATTATCGGCAATTATTTTAGCACAGCAAGACAAATTTTATATATTAACTGAATATCATCTTCTGAAGCATTCCTTATAAGCTCATTAATTTTATAAATTATTTCCTTTGATGATAAAGTATTTGTTATGTTCAATAATTCAAAATCTTCTATGCCAAAAGCCTTTGCATACTTTTCAATTAAATCTGTCGAAGGGAAATTTTTGCCATTTTCTATGCAACTTTGATGTTTTGGATCAATTCCAACTATTTCTGCAAGCTGTGCCTGCTTTAGCTGCTGTTTTAATCTTAATTCTTTAATTCTTTTCCCAAATAAAATTTTTATTGACATTTCACACCCTATTTGAAAGTCTAACAATCAAACAAACCTATATAAACTATAAAATTTATAGATAAACTTGACATTATTCCATAAATAAAGTAATATAACCTATAATATTTATTGATTTTACATCAATAAATCCATCTTTATTAAGGAGTATTCATGAAAAAAACAGCATTCACATTAGCAGAAACACTTATCGTCATGGGGGTAATTGGTGTTGTAGCCGCATTAACATTACCAAACTTAAATAGTTCAACGAACAATAAAGAAAAAGTTGCAAAATTACAAAAAGTATATTCAAACTTGCAAGATGCTTTTGGGAGAGCTGAAGCAGTTTATGGGCCTTATGAAGAATGGTTTGTAAATGATGGAAATGATAATAATAAAAGAACAAAAAGAGCTTTTGAAAGAATGATAGAATTTATGAAATATTCTAAAGTTTGTACAGTAAGTGATAATTGCAAGCTAAAATTTAATGCCGGTGCATCAGAAGGTGATACAAGAAATTACAGTATTATCCTTGCAGATGGATCAACGCTTGGTTTTAATTATGGTGGACAAGACATCTACATTGATATTGATGGTATTAATAAAGGTGCTAATAAGCCGGGAATAGATGTTTTCCAAGTCGGAATACGTCCGGATAATAACAACGGTCAATATATACTAACTTATGGCTTCAGAGATTCTATAAAAGAAAACAGCTATTGTTGTCAAAACAACAGCGGAGAATATACGGCATGGATACTTGTTAATGGTAACATGGATTATTTAAAAACAAGTGACGGAAAAACCTGTCCAGATGGACAGAAATTACAATTTGGTGTAAAAACAAGTTGTAAATAGCTTACTTAATCAGACTTTTTATATATTTCAAATCTTCCAAAAATTCTTTATTTTTTTCTTCTGAATGAACATAAGAAATTAAATATGAAGGATGATAAATAGCAATAGCTTTGCGTCCTTTGTATTCAAGGTTTGCAAGTGTACCGTGAACTTTTGTAATTGTATATTTTGACCCACACAAAGATTTTAGTGCATTATTACCGCATAAGATAATTAATTTCGGATTTATAATTTCAATTTGTTTTAACATAAATGTTTCACATGCCAGTTTTTCTTCTTTTTTAGGCGGTCTGTTACTTTTAATCCCTTTTTCAGAATTTTTAATCACAAACGGTCTGCATTTAAGCGTATTAATAATGAATAAATCTTTATTTCTATCAATACCTGCTTTTTGTAAATACTCATCCAAAAATTGACCCGCTTTACCAACAAAAGGCTTACCCTGCAAATCTTCCTGTTCACCAGGTGCTTCACCAATCAAAACAACACTTACCGTATCAGGGTTTCCGGCACCAAAAACCAAATTTGTACGTTTTTTTCCTATTTCACAAGCATAACAGTTTTCGCATTCTCGTTTTAAATTATTCAACATCTGTTGCTTCGTCATAAGGTTCGTCCTTAACTTCGCTAAACAAGCCTACATCATACTTTTTACAATACCTTTTAACTTCTTTTACAACTACATTTGAAAGAATAAATAAGGCGAATAAATTAGGCACAGCCATAAATAAAGTTACCGCATCCGAAAGATTAATAATGCTTTTAAAATTCATAGCGGAGCCTATTACAATACAGACACAATAAATAAATTGAAATGAACGAGTTTTCAATTTTGAATCGCCAACCAAAAATTGCCAGTTTTTAAGCCCGTAATAAGAACCGCAAAGCATAGTTCCCATCACAAAAAAACTTGCCATAACTGTAAGTAAAATAGGAAAAAATCCAAATGCGGAAGCAAACGCTTTTGAAGTCAACTCAATTCCTGCGATACCGTGAACATGCAAGTATTCACCTGAAACTACAATCACAAATGCGGTTGCAACACCTACAATACAAGTATCAACAAATGGTTGTAACATTGCAATAAATGCTTGGGCAACAGGTTTACTTGTTTTAACCGCAGCAAAAGCAGTCGGTGCGGTTCCAAGTCCGGCTTCATTTGCAAACATTGCACGCCTAAATCCCCACAACATACATCCAAAAACTCCGCCAGCAACAGCTTGTGGTTGAAAAGCCTGAGTGATAATAATTTTTATGGTATGAGGAATACTTTGTATATTAATTAAACAAATAATCAAAATACTTGTTAAATAAAAAACACACATTGCAGGAGTAACTTTTTCAGTAAAACTTCCTATTGACTTTATACCACCAATAATGGTTATCCAAGTAATTATTGCCACAAAAAGTCCAATAAGCCAACTGTTATTTGCAAAAATACTTGCCGAGCCTCCTGTAACTTCTGTTATTTGAGTGGTCATAGCATTAATTTGAAACAAATTCCAACCGCCAATTACCGCCAAAACACAGCAAAAAGCATAAATTTTACCCAAATACGGTGCTATTTTACTGAGTATAGGGCCTTTTAATCCCATAGAAATATAATACATCGGGCCACCTGAGGTTGAACCGTCAGCATTGACTTGACGAAGTTTAACACCCAATAAAACTTCAGAAAACTTAAGTGCCATTGAAAAAAGACCGGCAACTATCATCCAAAAAATAACACCCGGCCCGCCAATAGAAACGGCAGCAGCAGAACCTGCGACATTTCCTATCCCTGCGGACGAAGATATTGTTGCACTTAGTGCTTGAAAAGATGAAACTTCACCCTTTTTTTGTCTTTTTATCAAATCTTTATGAACAAACTTATTGGCAATTAATCTTAAGGCATGTTTGAATCCCCAAAAACCAATAAATCTCAAACGAAAAGTAAAATAAATTGCAGCAAACATTAAAAGTGCTATTAATAACTGCACTTCTACACCTTTTATAGTAACCGAATAAAATATAATTGAAGAAACTTTATCGGCAACAGGTGATAAAAAACCGTCAATTGCTGCATCTAAATTCATAAGACAATAATATTACAAAAAGAAATAATTATAACAAAGAGTAACAAAACATTAACAGAATTGAAAAGAAAAACTTTTTATGATAAACTAATTTTTATCGGAGATAAGTTCCGGTAGTATAGCAAATTGGAGACGTGGCCGAGTTGGCTGAAGGCGGCACCCTGCTAAGGTGTTATATGGAGCAATCTGTATCCAGGGTTCGAATCCCTGCGTCTCCGAATTTATTAACAGGGCTGATTTCAGTCCTGTTTTATATTAAGGATTTGATGTTTATGAAAATATATAACCTGGATTACGGATTTAATATTAAAACAACAAAAATTTTTAAAATTTTTTCTTTCTTTTTTATACCATTACTTATAAAATTTAATTTTTCTGACGAATTAAACAACAAGATTAAATTTTATATTTCACCAAAAAAAGAGCTTGCAAAATGGTATAAAAGAAGAACCGGAGATGACTTAAACATTGATAATCCCCAAACATTCAATGAAAAAATACAATGGATGAAACTATACGATTCTAACCATACAAAAACACTTCTTGCCGATAAATATTTAGTAAGGGATTGGGTTAAAAGCAGAATAGGAGAAGAACATTTAATTAAGCTACTTGGAGTTTGGGATAATTTTGATGATATAGATTTTGACAAACTACCAAAACAATTTGTATTAAAATGCAATCACGGATGCGGATATAATATTATTGTAAGGGATAAATCCAAATTAGATATTAAAAACGCAAAACATAAACTTGAAACTTGGCTTAACGAAGATTTTGCATTTAAAAATGGCTTTGAAATGCACTATTCCAAAATACCAAGAAAAATAATTGCCGAAGAATATATACCTGAAGTTGACAAATCCGCCATCGACTATAAATTTATATGTTTCAACGGAGAACCCTTCCTTTGCTGGATAACAGATAAATCTTTAAAAAAATATGAAAGAATGTTTTATAAACTGCCTGAATGGGAGCCTCAAGATATTGAATATCTTGACGGTTGGGCTATTTTAGCAAAAAATCCGATACAAAAACCTAAACAATTAGATAAAATTATCGAAATTTGTAAAACTTTATCAAAAGGTTTTCCTCTTGTAAGAGTTGATTTGTACGTTACTGATGAAAAAATATTGTTTGGAGAAATGACATTTACAACATCATCAGGTCGTGCAAAATTTAGCCCTGATAAATGGAATTACATATTAGGTGAAAAAATTATATTACCTAAAAAATAGAGGTTTTAATGAAATTTTTAAAAAAGTATATAAATTCAAATATAAAAATTAATGGCTTAAAAGTATACAAGACCTATAATATTTTTGGATTAAAATTTAAATTTTGCATTATAAAGACAAATAAATATCATATTAACAAATATCTAAGAAATATTGTTCCATATAATGTAGTCCCACACAAAATTTGGGAAGTAGAAGACAAAAACAGTATTTTAAAGCTTGATTGGAATGAATCAACTTTACAGCCTTCACCAAAGGTTAAAGAGGCACTTCAAAAACTTGTAGAAAAAGCAGATTTTTTCAATTTATATCCAAAAACATATAACAAAAAGTTACTGGAAACATTATCAAACTACACACACATTGAACCTAAATACATACAATATTTTGCCAGCTCAGATGCAATTCACGAATACATTGCAAAAATGTACATTGGAGAAAGTGATAAAGTTTTAATGCTTGCACCAAGCTATGATAATTTCAGATTAACAGTTCAAGCAAACGGTGCTGATATTTATTTTTCTAATATTAGCGAAGATTTTAAATTTAGTGCGAAAAATTTTGAAAACGATATAAACAACATAAAACCAAGTTTTATTTATATTGTTAATCCGAATAATCCGGTAGGTTATCAGTTAGATAAAAAATATATAGAAAATTTACTTTTGAAACATCCAAATAAAATGTTTCTGGTTGATGAAGCATACTATGAATTTTCAGGCAACACGGTTGCAGAGTTAGTAAAAAAATATCAAAATATACTCGTAACAAGAACTCTGTCAAAAGCATTCGGACTTGCCAATTTTAGATTTGGATATTTGATAAGTTCAGAAGAAAATATTAAAGCTATTAACACTATCAGAAATCCTAAAAACATTTCTACATTTACGCAAGTTGCAGCAATAGCAGCATTGTCTGACATAGAATATATGACAAATTATGTCAGCAAGGTAAAAGAAGGCAGAGAATATTTTATACATAATCTTGAAAAATATTCTGATTTTTTGACTGTATATGACAGTTATTCAAATTTTGTTTTAGTAAAATTCAAAGATTTTGCTATAAAATCTAAAGTTTTTAACTACCTGAAAAAGCATAACATTTATACAAGGAATTTACTGCAATCTCCTCTTTTATATAACTGCCTGAGATTTACCATCGGGACAAAAGAGCAAATGGAAACAGTCATAAAGGTTATAGATAATTTTTTCTCAGAACAAAATAATCAAAAAGAAGATGAGAATTACAAAAAAATCGCACTATTTGATTTTTGCGACACAATAGTAAATTTTCAATCCGGAAATCCTTTTATTTTCTTTGTTATAAATAAAAAGAAGTCAAAAAAATTACATCTGAAAAATGTATTACGAAAACTAAAATTAAGTCTGTTTAAAACTATTATTAAATCATACCCTGCGAAAAGAGATATTTTGAAACTGCTAAAAGGATTAACTTATGATGAACTGAATAAATTAGCCCAAGATTATTATCTTTATGAAGTGAGAACACATTTTAATAAGGAAGTCATTGATAAACTAAATGAATTAAAAGAACAAAATTACAAAATTTACGTTGTATCAGGCGGATATTCAATTTATCTAAAATATTTTATTGAAGAATTTGATTTAGACGGACTTTTTGCAACAGATATAAAATTTAACACAAATAATATTTGCGAAGGTGTTTTTGATGGTTATGACTGCATGGGCTGGGAAAAATATTACAGACTAAAAAGATTTTTTAAAGAGAAAAATATAAATAATAGTGAAATAATTGGATTTACAGACAGCAAATCCGATATACCAATGTTAAAATTATGCACTAAAAAATATGCCGTATCAACAAAAGAAGAAACATGGATGATACAACAAAATTGTGAATTGATTAAAATTTCTAAAGAGTAAAACGGACTTCCTTGAAAGGAAGTCCGTTTTACTCTTAATATATTTCTAATTTAATTAGTCCACAATTTGAATTCTGTTATCAGCTTTAACTTCTATTTCTTTACCTTGAGCAGTTAATTTCTTAATGTATTCTGCAACCATTTTGTCTTTGTCTTCATCATACATTTTTTCAGCCTTGCTCATTGATTCCAACATTTCAAAGCCGTCACGACCGTTGCCGTAATATGTATCCATTGCAACTCTGAATGTTTTATCTTCACTTGGATTATTAATATCTAATGCCTGTTTATTACCGTTTCTGTCAACATATTCTGCTGCAAGCAATTCACCTTGTTTATTCATTTTATATGTCATACCTGAAACTTGTAAAATACCAGGTTTTGTTCCAGCATTAACTAATGATTTTGCACCAAATTTTAAAGCATCAACAATTGTTTTTTCGCTTAATTTTGCAACCATCATACCGTTTTTGAAAGGAACAATACTTGAAATATCTCTTGTATTAATATTTCCTGCTTCAAAAGTATTTCTTAAGTTTGCAGAACCCAAAATAGTCATATCTGCACCTGTAAAATCTCTCATTGCATCTGCAACAAAGTCTGCGTGAGGATTTTCTTGAGCAATTCTGTTTGCAGGTTCAGGTTCAGCAGATTTAATTCTGCCAACCACTTCAGGTTTACCTAAAATCTTTTCTGCTAAATATGTCATTACCAAGTTTCTTCTGAAACTTTTTGTAGGTGTAACATTATTTTGTGCTTTTGTAATAACACCATTTTCATCAAATTCAAGATTTAAAACACCAATATTATCAGCATCTTTTCCGGCTTGAGTGATAACAACAGGATTACCGTCTTTACCGTATAATAAATTTTCGCCTTCTTTAATATCTTTAATTAATTCGTGAGAGTGACCGCCAAGAATTACGTCAATACCTGATGTTTCTTGTGCTAATCTTTTTTCATTTGCATTTCCTGAGTGAGAAATTACAATAACTTTATTTACACCTTGTTCTTGTAATTTGTTAACTTCTTCTTGAACATCTTTTATTGTTTGGTCAAAATCGTCAACTTTAAAATCTTCATAATTTGCAGGTTTTGCAATTCTTGTAAATAAATCAGGCGGTAACAAACCGATTATACCATATTTTGTACCATCTTTTTCTTGAATATAAGATTTTTCAATTCTCTTGCTCATTGGATTTTTTTCGTCTATTTTAACGTTTAAACCCAACATTTTATAATTTTTATCTTTTGTCAAATCATATAATTGTTTTGAATCGCCATCGCATTCGTGATTACCAACTGCTGTTGCAGTAATACCAATCATTTCAAGGAATTTAGATGCAATAATATTAGGTTTTGAACTTTCTCCCAACATAATATCGCCTGAAGAAAGTTTTAATTTATCAGTTTTTTGAGATGGTACAAATTGGTCAAATGCTTTTGACATGTTATAAATTTTTTCCATCTTCATTGTTTGACCGTGCAAGTCATTAATATAAAAAATGCTGGTTTTTGTTGTTTTTGGAGCAACAATTGGATTTGCACTAACTGATTTAACCATTAATATAAGTACACCTTATTTTACCTACACATGTATTTAAACACATAAAAGACTTTTTTTTTGCTATTTTAATAAACAAACTTTACAAAACGTTTACATATTAAAACCGTTGAAAGACATGAATTTAGACTGATAGTATCTGCAATGTTACCCTCAAAAAATCTTCTTGTTCTTTTGGATTATGACCTTGTAAACATGCTTGTTTTATGGCATTTATAATTTCTTCTTCTTCATAACCTAATGATAAAAGAATATTTTGGATATAAACAGTTTCATCAGGCATATCAGAATTTGATAAAGATATTTTCATATCAGCAGAAACATTTACAAGTTTGTCTTTTAATTCAAGAATAATTTTTTGTGCTAATTTTGTGCCAACACCTTTTGCTTTAGTTAATTCTTTTGAATTTTCATTTATAACAAAATAAATTAAATCACTAACATCAAATTCATTTAACAAACAAAGTGCCATTTTTGAACCGACACCGGAAACTGATGTTAAGATATTAAAAATATCTCTCGCTTCTTTGCTTAAAAAACCACAAAGGCTCATCGTATCTTCTCGATGAATTAAAACCGTATAAATTTTAACATCATCATCAATACTTTTTGTATTAAAATCTGTTTGAGTAACTTCAAGCAAATAACCTATGCCTCCAACCTCAACAGTGTAATAACACGCTTTTTGATTTTGCGTCTTTGAAACCAATATCCCTTTTAAATAATCAAACATACTTCATTCCTGTTTTCGTATATTTATATTATACTACAATTATGGAAAGTTTATTGCTTGAAAAAATAAAAATGCACTGGAAAAGAATAAGAGAAAAAATGTCAACTTTTGATGCTTATTTTTCAAAAGGTGTAGAGCTCTATGACGCAAAAAAATATAAGCTTGCCATAGAATTTTTCAAAACCGCTTTATCTCAAAGTAATGCTCTGCCATTTGCAAACTATAACCTTGCTCTCGCTTATCAACAGGTAAATAATGAAGATGAAGCACTAAAATATTATGAGAAATTTCTTGAAAGTTATCCAAAAGACCAAAGCGGATTGTATAATACTGCATTAATATATTTCAATAAAGAAGAATACGAGAAAGCATCAAAGTATTTCTTTGAAAGCTTTAGACAACTTCAAGATAAAGATAACATAACCTCTTTAACAAAATGTTATATAAAAATGGATAATGTCGAAAAAATAACCGATTTAGTTGAATATATATTCAACTCTGATTGTGATAATGACTGTGCATTTGAAGTTGCAAAAATCATAGAACAAGGTTATGCGATAAAAAATCCGGAACTTTTAGACTTTGCTTTGAAGATATACACAAAACTTTATGAAGAAAACCCAAAACATTTTGAAGCCGTACTAGCAATATCTCTTGTATACGCCAAAAAAGGCGACTGGAAAAAAGCAATCGAATATTGTTCAATTGCACTTAGACTTAATCCAAAATCTTATGAAGCAAATAATCAAATGGGTTTGACATATTATTGTGCGGAAGAAATGGAATCTTGCATTTACTATTACGAAAAAGCGTTTAAATTAAATTCAAAAAAAGACTACCGTATATACTCAAATCTTGCTTATGCCTATGAAAAAGTAGGAAGAATTGATGAGGCAATCGGACTATTCAAAGAATTGATAACAAAATTTTCTAATTTTCCGACAAAAGAAGAAATTAAAAATCATACAAAAATACTCATAGAAGAAAATCGTTAATATTTATTCTTGTTTATGATATATTTTGCATGAAGGTTATTTATTTAAACAAAGAGGATATAAGAATTATGAAAACACTTTCACCATTACAACAAGAAAGATTAAAGTATCAACCAAAACTTCCAAAATGTTTAGCAGATGGCATAAACTCTTTGGAAATGGAAGAAGGTCAAGCAACAGAATCAGTACGTGACCAAGAATCAATTAAAAAATTATTTGAAAAAACATACGGAAAACCAATTGTAACATTTAAGTCAACATCAAATAAAAAAGAATCTTCAGTAAAAAATGTTGGAGTTATTCTTTCAGGTGGACAAGCACCCGGAGGACATAATGTTATAGCAGGTTTATTTGATGCATTAAAACAAGCAAATCCCGAAAACAAATTATATGGTTTTTTAGGCGGGCCATCAGGTATTATTGATGGAAAATATCAAGAAATTACAAAAGATTTTATTGATGCATACAGAAACACCGGTGGATTTGATATCATCG
>DFEL01000155.1 GCA_002369055.1 Cyanobacteria bacterium UBA3803 | reverse complement strand
ATACAGGTCGTTCACCTAAGGATAAATTTATTGTTGATACTGACGGTATCCACAATGACATAGCATGGGGCAAAGTAAACCGCCCGATTTCAAGAGAAGCTTTCAATTCAATTAAATCAAAGATGATTAATTATTTGAACGGTAAAGAAATATTTATTTTTGACGGTTATGCAGGTGCTGACAAAACTTATACTCAAAAATTCAGAGTTATAAATGAATTAGCAAGCCAAAATATGTTTATTCACCAATTATTAATCAGACCAACAGCAGAAGAATTAGCAAATTACGGTGAACCTGATTACACTATTCTTTGTGCTCCGGGCTTCAAATGTGACCCTGAAATTGATGGTGTTCACAGCGAAGCAGCAATTATTATTGACTACGAAGCACACTTGATTTTAATTTGTGGTTCTCAATACGCAGGTGAAATCAAGAAATCAGTATTTGCTACAATGAACTACATTATGACTAAGAAAAATGTACTTCCAATGCACTGCTCAGCAAATATGGATCCTGAAACTCAAGAAACAGCAGTATTCTTTGGTTTGTCAGGAACAGGTAAAACAACTTTATCAGCAGACCCTGCTCGTAAATTAATCGGTGATGACGAACACGGTTGGTCACCTGACGGTGTATTCAACTTTGAAGGTGGTTGTTACGCAAAATGTATCAACTTGTCAGCAGAAAATGAACCTGACATTTACAATGCTATAAAATTCGGTTCATTGGTTGAAAACGTAATTGTTGACCCTGAAACAAGAACTCCTGATTATACAGACGGTTCATTAACTGAAAACACTCGTGTAGGTTATCCCGTAAACTACATTAATAATGCTCAAATTCCTGGTAAAGGCGGTATTCCAAAAGTTGTTGTATTCTTGACCGCAGATGCTTTTGGTGTATTACCTCCAATCAGCAGACTTGATAAAAATGCAGCTATGTACCACTTTGTAACAGGATTTACTTCTAAATTAGCAGGTACAGAACGTGGAGTTACAGAGCCACAACCTACATTCTCAACATTATTCGGTGAACCATTTATGCCAATGGATGCATCTGTTTATGCAAAAATGTTAGGTGATAAATTAGACCAATACGGTACAAAAGTTTACCTTGTAAATACAGGCTGGGCAGGCGGTTCTGCTGCATCAGGTGCTAAACGTATGAAATTAAGCTACACTCGTGCAATGGTTACTGCAGCATTAAACGGTTCATTTGACAGTGTAGAATTTAAACACCACGACGTATTTAACGTAGATTACCCTACAACTTGTCCTAACGTTCCTGATGAAATGTTAGATGCAAGAGGTATGTGGGCTGATAAATCTGCTTATGATGAACAAGCTAACAAGTTAGCAAAAATGTTTGAAGATAACTTCAAAGCAAAATATCCTAACATGCCGGCTGAAATCGTAAACGCAGGTCCTAAATCAAAATGTGAATGCAAAGCTTAATTGCATTAAATAAAAAAAATAGGCGGTTTTGCTTTAAGCAAAACCGCCTATTTTTTGCTAAAATATTTGTATGAATGATATTTTCAAAAATAAAAAAGTAAATTTAAAAAAGCTTGCTGATTTTGGTTTTGTTGATAATGTATATAAAACTGAAATAATGAATGGTGAATTTATTTTGTCAGTAAAAATAAATGACAAAGGCGAGGTATTAACTGAACTTGTAGAAGAAGATAGCGGTGAATTTTATACATTACATCTTGTAGAATATGTGCAAGGCTCTTTTGTCGGACAGGTAAAGGAAGAATACGAAAAAGTTTTATCGGATATTGCCGAAAAGTGCTTTGATAATGACATATTTAAATTTGAATATTCAAAACTTGTTATAAAATATGCAAAAGAAAAATACGGAGATAATGTTGAATATTTATGGGAAAAATTCCCTGATAATGCAGTTTGTCGAAGAAAAGATAACAAAAAATGGTATTTTGCAATATTAACCGTAGGTAAAGACAAATTAGGTTTTGAAAGCAAAGAAAAAGTTGAAGTTATTGACTTACGGGCACCAACCGAAGAAATCGAAAAACTTGTTGATAACAAAAAATATTTTGCAGGCTATCACATGAACAAAAAGCATTGGCTTACAATAATTCTTGACGGTTCAGTGCTTATTGATGAAATTTATGAAAGGATTGATAAAAGTTATAATTTAAAATAACGATATGAATTTATTAACAAAATACCAGCAAATTTTTTAATTATCACGCTGTAAATCCAATTAAATCCTTAATCACTTCGCCTGCGATAATCAATCCAACAACTGATGGTACAAAAGCGTTACTTCCGGGTATTGCTCTGCGATTTGTACATTTATGGACGGTTCCAGGCGGACAAATGCAGTGGTTACGACAACTTATAGCCATATCTTCTTTGGGCTCTATCGGAAGTTCTTTTGAATAAACAACTTTAACATTTTTTATTTTTCGTTTTCTTAGTTGTTGTCTAATAACCTTTGCCAATGGGCAGACTGATGTTTTTGAAATGTCGGCAACTTCAAACATTTCAGGATGCATTTTGTTCCCTGCCCCCATAGAAGATATTACAGGAACATTAGCTTTTTTTGAACGTTCAATAATTTCTAATTTTCCAACTACCGTATCAATTGCGTCTACGACATAATCGTATTTTGAAAAATCAAATTCATCCGCATTTTCAGGTGTATAAAACATCTTGTAAGTGTTTACCAATGCTTTAGGATTTATATCTAAAATTCTTTCTTTTGCAACATCAACTTTGTATTTACCAATAGATGAACGTGTTGCAATAATTTGTCTATTTATATTTGTAATACAAACTTTATCATCATCAATTAAATCGAGTTGCCCTACTCCGCTTCTTGCAAGCGCTTCTACTGTGTAACCGCCAACACCGCCTATACCAAAAATGGCAACTCTTGAATTAGCAAGTTTTTCCATTCCCTCTTTACCGATTAACAATTCAGTTCTTGAAAATTCATTTAGCATAATTCAATCCTTTCAAGAGTAAATGAAAGTCCGTTATCAGAAAAAACAGGTATAAGATTTTTTACTGAAAAATACTCTTTTGTAAATTGTTGAACACCATTTTTAGTTTCCTCAAATGAAAAATATTGTCCTGCACAAGCATCGTGAAAATGCACATAAATACCATATTTTTCACTAACAGCTTTTTTAAATTCAATAACTTCGGAAAAATCTAATATTTCAGACATATTACAAAACCTTATACTTGTCTTTTGTATCTTTTGTAATTTCTTTTATAACCTTGCAAGGATTTCCAACGGCTACAACATTTGCAGGAATATCTTTTGTTACAACGCTTCCGGCACCGATTACAGAATTATCACCGATAGTAACTCCTGCAAGAACTGTTACACCTCCGCCTATCCAAACATTGTTACCAACAGTTATAGGCAGTGCATACTCAAGTCCTTCATTACGCTTTTCAACATCAAGCGGATGACATGCTGTATAGAAACTGCAATTTGGAGCAATAAAGACATTATCACCAAATGTTACTTTTGCACAGTCAAGGATAATGAGGTTATGGTTTGCATAAAAATTATATCCTATTTCTGTATTGTATCCGTAATCACATCTGAAAGGCTGTTCTATCCAATATTTATCAGAAGTTTTGCCAATAATTTCCTTTAACAGTTCTTTTCTTTCATCTGTTCTGCTTGGTAAAAGATTATTATATTTAAAACACAAATCTTTTACTTTTAATCGGTCATTAAACAATACTTCGTTTTTGTCAGGATAATACAAATAACCGTTAATCATTTTTTCTTTTTCATTCATGACTATAAACCTTTATATAATTTATAGTTTTGAATATCTCTTGCATCCCAGTTTATGCCTGATTTAACAACTTTTGCAGGATTACCCGCAATAATTACGTTTGTTTCGTCAAATTTCTTTGTAACGACACTATTCCAGCCTACAATACTATTTTGGGAAACTTTTGTATTCTTACCGATTTTGCAATCTTTACCTACCCAAACGTGGTCTTGAATTTCAATTGATTTGCCATAATTTGTAATATTACCGTCCATATCCAGTATTGTATGAACATCTGTACACCATACATCAATTCCCCAAGAGAACATACAATTTTTACCTACTGTAACGGTTGAATTATCGTCTTGTAAATAAATTCTTGTTCCGCAAAATACTGTTCCGTCACCGATTGAAACATTACAGTTGCTTGCATATCTTGGCAAATCAGGGTTAATAAAACCGTCAGCAGCACCGCCTATGTATATTTGCAGTCCTGTAATATTCAATTGTGGATTTACATTGTAACCTATCAGCCCTAAATCAACATTGTTATTATTGCCTACAACTGAAATAAATAAGCCGTCACGTCTTAAAAAAGAATCAATATCATTGCGGGTTTTAAGTTTAACTTTTATAGTGTTGTGAGAGCCTTCTACAATCAAGTCAAAATTATCTAACAAATCAATTTCATCTTCAGTAAGTTCTTCTATTTCTTCTTGTTCTGTGTAAAAAACAATTTTGTTTGCATGTCCGTTTACTTTATCAAGAATGTCTAAATCTAATGTCATAATATCTTCCTTTTATACTAATTCTAAAATATCTTCAGTAATTTGTTCTTTTGTTAATCTATATCTGTTATATAGTTCATTCATTGGCATTCTGTCGGTAAATTCTTTTTTACCACCAAAATTTAAGACTTTCATATCTGAATTGCCATAAAATCTTGTAACTTTTTCGCCAAATCCACCGTCTAACATTCCGTCTTCAAGTGTTACAACAACTTTATGATTTTTCTTTAAAGTTTCAAGTAATTCTTCATCAATACCTGTTAAAAATTTAGGATTAATTAATGTTGCATTAATGTCATGTTTTTCTTTTAACTCATTTTTAACCTTTTGAGCCAAATAATAAAATCCACCTTCACCGATTAAAGCAACTGTTTCACCATTTTCTTTTAAATCATATTTGTTTAATTTAGAATAATCTGTTAAATCTTTTTCACCTGTCGATACAATTTCGCCCATAGGAACTCTTATTGCAACAGGGTGTTCGTTTTGGTTATGAGCATATTCCAGCATTGCAAGATATTCTTCTTTTGTTGTCGGAGCAAGATATACCATATTTGGAATATTACTTATCAATGGAATATCAAATGAGCAAAGGTGAGTTGCATCT
>DFEL01000119.1 GCA_002369055.1 Cyanobacteria bacterium UBA3803 | reverse complement strand
CCAAGAATATTTTTCCTTGACAATATTGATCCTGACCAAATGACAGGTTTGTTGCAAGTGATTGATTTAAAAAGAACTCTTGTTAATGTTATTACAAAATCCGGTTCGACTGCTGAAACAATGTCGCAATATATGATTATAAAGAATTTGATGGAGCAACAATTAGGCGATGATTACAGAAAAAATATTGTTGCTACGACTGACCAAAAAACAGGTATTTTAAGACAATTAGCAGATCAAGAAGGTTACAAAACATTTGTAGTTCCTGATGATGTAGGCGGTCGTTTTTCAGTATTTTCAGCAGTTGGCTTATTACCATTTGCTTTAGTTGGTATTAACATTGATGAAATGATGAACGGTGTTAAAGATATGGATTTGGAATTGAAGAATACGGATATCCATAATAATATCGCTGCTCAAAATGCTTTAATTCATTTCTTAATGGATACAAAGAAAAAGAAAAATTTATCCGTAATGATGCCATATTCAAGCAGATTAAAATATATTTCAGACTGGTATGTTCAATTATGGGCAGAATCATTAGGTAAAGAAGTTAATAATAAAGGTAAACAAGTTAATTGCGGTCCTACACCTATAAAAGCTTTAGGTGCAACAGACCAACACTCGCAAATTCAACTTTATAATGAAGGTCCAAATGATAAAGTTATTAACTTTATTCGTGTTGGTGAATTTGATAATACTTTAGAAATACCAAATATTTTTGAATATACAGGAATAGGATACTTAGGTGGTAAAACAATTAATCAATTGATTAATGCAGAAGCAGATTCTACAAGAGTTGCGTTGTCAGATTACAAACGTCCGACAGTAACAATTACATTACCAAAAGTTGATGCATACAATGTTGCTCAATTGTTATATATGTTAGAGGTTCAAACAGCAATTGCAGGTGAATTATACAATATTAATACGTTTAATCAACCGGGTGTGGAACAAGCTAAAAACTACACTTATGCTTTGATGGGTAGAGCAGGTTATGAAGAATCTGCCAAAACTCTTCAAGAAAAAATGGCAAAACAATAAATAATGAAAAAAGTAATTATATTATTTATAATAATATTGTTAGCAAGTTCGATAACTGTTTCAGCACAAGACAATTATGTTTTAAAAGCGGGTATTTCAATGATAAACGCAGTGCCGAAACAGTTTTTCGGCACTTGGAGTGTTCAGTCAACTCAAATTTCTACAAACAGTCCAAAAACTTTTTCAAAATCAAGTCTGGATTTGTGGAACTTACGTCGCAGTGGTAACGTCATAGAATTAAGAAACCCTGTTACGGCAGCGGTTGCAGAAATTTATTTAGAGGATGTTACGGATAGTGAAATTACGTTTACTCACTATGAAAAAGAGGGTTATACAAATGTAAAAGATACGGTACGTATAAAACTTAGCGGAAATACTTTTACAGGTGTAAATGAGTTGACTTTGACAACGGTACGTTATGATGAATATCGTAAAAAATATGAAGATATTAAAACTGCTGTTTATGAATTAAAGGGTTCTAAAGTATCAGAAACAGGATTATATTGAGGAGTTTACAATGGAAGAAAAACAATTTGATATTATTATTTTAGGTGGCGGGCCGGCAGGATTAAGTGCTGCTGTTTATGCAGCAAGAAGTGCGGCAAAAGTTGCTGTAATTGATATAAGTATGTTTGGCGGGCAGCCAAGTAATTATTTAGAGTTGGAGAATTACACCGGATTTAAAAAAGTCGGCGGTTATGAGTTAATGGAACAATTCGAAGAACATGCGGATATGTTTGGTGTTGAAAAATTCCCAATGGAAGAAATACAAAGTGTTGATTTAAATTCAGAAATTAAAACTGTTACAACGCTAAACGGTGTTTTCAAAGCAAAAGCCATTATCATTGCGACAGGAGCACAACCTAAAAAACTTGGTGTTGCAGGAGAAAAGGAATTTGTAGGACGAGGTGTAAGTTATTGTGCAGTTTGTGATGGTGCATTTTATAAAGAAAAAGTAGTTGCTGTTGTGGGTGGCGGCAATGCTGCTGTTGAAGAAGCTATGTATTTAACTCGTTTTGCCGATAAGGTTTATTTAATTCACAGAAGAAACGAATTAAGAGCCGATAAAATTGTTCAAGAACGTGCATTTAAAAACGAAAAACTTGAATTTATTTACGACACAGTTGTAAAAGAAATTCAAGGTGATGATTTAGTTAAAAAAGCTGTTATAGAAAATGTTAAAACAGGAGAAGTTAAAGATTTAGAAATTAACGGAATTTTTCCATATATAGGATTTACACCAAATGTTGAATTATTTAACGGGCAAGTTGAGCAGGATAATAATGGTTTTATTGTTACAGACGATAAAATGCAAACAAATGTAAAAGGTGTATATGCTATTGGAGATGTTAGAACAACACCTTTAAGACAGGTAATAACAGCTGCTGCTGATGGTGCAGTTGCCGCAGTTTATGCAGGAAGATATGTTGAAGTAATAGAAACGGTTACTGTTTAAAACTTTATTCAAAACTATTATACTAAAAAGCCCTCTTATAAGGGCTTTTTTTAGGCTAAGTATTTTTGTATTGTTGTTTTATCAAAAACTTCGATACTGTCTTTTGAGTGAATGAATATCAGACAATTTACAAGTGATTTAAATGTTTCTACCTCAGGATATGACATTTTTTCACGTAAATCAGTCATATTTTCAGCTAAAAATTCAGTAATAATCGTTTTATTGCTAAATACCAAACTTGATATGTAGTCATATTTTGACATCATTCCTTCAATGTATAGTATTTGAGGTGATTGAAATTCAATAAATCTCAGTGCTTTATCCAGATTAAATCCAATACTTTCGTTTAATTCGCATTGATTAATTTTAGGCAAATCATATTTAGTTATTGATTCGATAGTCATAATATTCTTTTTTTCTTTCGAGATTTCATTAAGCAAAGAATATATAACATGAGTTTTTCCCGACAAAGGTGCACCACATATAAGTACTATACCTGATTTGTCAAGAGAGTTTTTTATAAATTGAAGTTTTGAGTCATCTTTAATAATTTTATGCAGCTCAACAGGAGGTTTATAAATTTTTAAAGCAATTCTTTCACCCATAACTGTTGGAAAAGACGATATACTTGCAACTAAAATCATATCATCAACTTTGAATGATAGCTTACCAAGCTGTGGAATTTCGCTAACGGATGGATCTAAGTTTGATAATATTTTTAATTTAGAAACAAATGATGACGTTAAAACCGAAGGTATAAATCCTTTTTCAAAAACGGAGCCTTTATGTTTAAATGTAATTTCAAGTCCATCTTCCGTATGAGCGAAATAAACTTCGTGTTTGTTTTCTAAAATGGCTTGTTTAAGAATTGCTCTTATAATTTTTTGTATATGTTCGTCAGACAAATCGTCATTATGCAATTCTTCGTGCCAATCGTAGCCTGTATCTAATGTTTCAGTGTATATTTCACCAACGGTGTTTGTTGTTTTGTAGTACTCATCAATTTTTTTTATAATACTGGTTTCTGATGAAATAACAGGGTCAATTGAACACTCTGCTTTTTCCATTATTTTATCAATAGCAAACAAATCTAGCGGGTCTGCCATTGCTACCGTTAAAACTTCTTCAATTTTAAACAGCGGTATAATTTTATATTTTCTTGCATCTATAACGTTTATATATTGTAAGCAATTTTTATCAAGCGTGTAGTCATCTAAATTTACGTAAGGAATATGTAATTTATTTTCCAGAAATTTTAAAAGAGTTTCCTCAGACAAAACATTAGAATTTATAAGTGCTTGTCCGATATTAATGTTTTGAGCATTGGCAAGTTCTTGTGCTTTTTCCATTACATCATATTCAACAAGTCCTTCTCTTACAAGGTCATATTTTAATTTTTCTAAGGTTTTATTTGTTACTGCTTCCATCATAATAATTATTAATTTTCTTCTTTTTCTTTAAGTAAACGTGAAACTGTTGCAAGAACTTCATCTAAATCAAAAGGTTTTGTGATATATACATCAGCACCTGTTTCTTCACCTATTTGTTTGTCTGATTCTTGAGAACGTGCAGTAAGCATTATAATAGGTATATTTTTATATTTTGCGTCATATTTTAAGAGTCGACTTATTTTGAAGCCATTAATTTTAGGCATCATAATATCAAGAACCATTAAATCCGGTATAATTTCTTTTGCCAATTTTAATCCGTCTTCTCCGTTGTAAGCACAATAACAAGTGTAACCTTCGCTTTCAAGAACGAATTTTAATGTTTCAACAATATCTTGTTCATCATCGACAAGTAATATTTTTTTCATTAATCTTTCTCCTTTGGATAAGTAGTATATGAATACATTATATCACATTTACCATATCTGGCTTTATCATTAAGAATTACTGCATCTATTTTACGCTTTAAAAAGTCTACGCAATGTCTGTCAGCGTCTGGAATGACCATTGTTAAAGAGGTTAAATTTTCGTTTTTATCAAGTAATGAATTGTTAAGATATGTTCCGTTAAACAGATTGTCTTCTTTCATTAGTTTTTCTATGCAGTTACCTTTTGCTGAAATGGTAAGTGTTACAAATTTTGTTTTATTAACTTTTGCTTGTTGAATTAGTTGTTTATGCATAATCCAGAAATTAGATTTTTCGCAAAGTACAGGCAATACAAAATAAAAGTTTGAACCTACTCCAAGTTTGCTTTCTGCCCAAATTGCTCCGTTGTGTGCGTCAAGAATTTTTCTTACAATGGGTAAGCCTAAACCTGTGCCACCGACTTCCCTGGAAAGTGAGCTTTCTATTTGTTTAAATTGGTCAAATATTTTAGCAAGATTTTCTTGTTCAATACCGATACCTTCGTCTTTTACGCAGACTTGTACGTATTTTCCGTTTAGTTTTTTAATTTCATTTTCAAAGCATTCAGGGCATACAATATCTTGTGCATCTACAATTTTTGTGCTTATTTCAATATTTCCACCTTCTTTTGTAAATTTTATTGCATTTGACAATAAATTATTTAAAACTTGGTGTATTCTTTGTTCATCAGCAAATACAGTTGCAAAATTTTCATCAAATTTTGTTGTTAATTTTAATCCTTTTTCGTCAGCAACATTATTTTGTAATGTTTTTACAAATTCAATAGCTTTTTCCATATTGATAGATGTAAACTTGTAATCCATTTTGCCTGCTTCAATTTTAGACATGTCAAGAAGGTCATTTATAATTTTTTGGAATGTTTCTACATTATTTTTACCTATTGTCAAAAATTTTTGCATGTTAGGTGTAAGAATTCCGGCTCTGCCGCTAAGCATGATTTCTAAGGAAGTCTTTAGTGGAGTGATTGGAGTTCTTAATTCATGAGAAACAATTGAAACAAATTCTGATTTTAAATGTTCTAACCTGTAAAGTTCTTTATTTTTTGCTTGAATTTCTTGGATATATGCAGCATTTTTCAATGGCATTGATACTTGTTGTGCTATTGTATGGAAGCATTGAGTATCCTCGTTTGTAAATTCATTTTCACGGTATATTTCAACAAATCCGAAAAAGTTATCACTCAGATTTATTTGTGCAAGCATATTATCATATCTTAGAACTGAAAAATCGTAATCATCAATAGGATTTTTTGCATATTTTATTGTTTTTAAATCGTTAATGTCCAGTTCAAATGGCATTTCTTTATTTTCAAATAAAGATTTATAATTTAAAACTGCTCTTAATTTCAACGCTTCAAGAAGCCTGTCCGATATTTGATTGATAGAATTTATTATTAATAACGGTTCGTTATCAGATTTAAAGGTCAGGACACACGCAACCGAAAAACCAAGTGCTTTATCTAAGCCTTCTAACATTATATTAATCAATTTTTCTTTATCTAATGTTGCTGCAAATTGGGAACCTGTATTATATAAAACATCAAGTTGATATAAACTTTTTGATAAATTTTGATTTGAAGTTGCCAATCTTATTAGAGCATCTTTTCTTCTTAAATTTACATTTATCGTTGAAATTAAAACATTATCAGAAACAGGCTCCATTAAAAAAGCATCTGAAATATTTAATAATTCCGGAGGAATAGAATCCTCTTTAAGTATTGTAATGTTAATAATATTTTCTTTTACCGAATTAATTTTTCTGTAAAGCTGAGATAAATCAATTGATTTTGAATCTGAGTCTAAAATAATAATTTGCGGCATATTGATATCCACAATATCGGAAAACATCTGATTATCGGACGCAAATTGAAAATCATGCGAAAAACCCGTAAGCATTTCGTCATAATGTTTAATTTTATCATTATTATCAGATACCATTAAAATTTTAGCCATACTTATATATTATCAATAATAATTGCATGGGCAAGTCGTTAACAGACTGTAACCTTAGGATAAAAAACTTGCTTGCAATTTTTTTTGTGTTTTAATAATTATACGAGAATAAGTAACTCCTCTTAAACTTATTTTCAGTAGACATCATGCGGCTAGGTGTTTACGAGTAGTAAAAATTAAGAAGGAATTAAAAATGTTAAAAATCAGATTAAAAAGATTAGGTGCTAAGAAAAATCCTACATACAGAATTATTGTCATTAATTCTACAACAAAACGTGAAGGTGCACCAATTCAAGAGTTAGGACACTATAATCCAAAAACAAAATTAATGGTTTTAGATAAAAAATCGGCTTTAGACTGGGTTTCTAAAGGTGCTCAACCAACAGAAACTGTAGCTTATTTAATTAAGAATTGTAATGATGATGGTTCATTAAATTATAAAAAATCAGAAACAGTAAAACTTTCAAAGAAAGCTATGGCTAAGAAGGCTGCTGAAGAAGAAGCAAGAAAACAAGCAGAAGCAGAAGCAGCTGCCGCAGCGGAAGCTGCAAAGGCTGAAGCTGAAGCACCTGCTGAAGAAGCAACAACTGAAGCATAATAAAAGTATTATTTGCGTTAAAAGTCCTTGTATATTTGTACAAGGACTTTTTGTTTCGATATATAAAAAACAGAAGGTTTTTAACCTTCTGTTTTTGGTTTATGAAATAAATTTGTTACAAAGTTTTTGACTTTTTGACCAAAATCTTTAACTCTATCTAAAACTTTCTGTCCGAAAGATTTTTTTTCTGTTTCTTCTTTAGGTTCAGCTTTTGGTACGTTTGCGTACATTGGCTTTCTTAAATCTTCCCATTTCTTTTTGAGTTTTTCTTGAGGTGATAATTCAGGCCCTAATCCTGCAAATGGGTCAGGTTTATAATCTTTTGGCGGTATTATGCCAACATAACTTTTTTGAAATGAATCAGACATTTGTGGTTTTGTAAATTGACTTTGACAACAGCAGCAATCATGACATTCGCAACTATGTGCTTTTGGTTGTGTTTGTTGAGTTACAACAGGGTTTAATGATACACCTTGCATGTTTTTCCTTCCTTTTTACATATATTTTAAATGCTCTCAAGAAAAAAATTGCTATTATTTTATAAAAAATTAAATTTTATTTACAATTTAAAAATATTCTTAATACATCGCTTGCATTATCAATGTATTTGTATTATTATAAGCCTTGTCAGAAAAACTCACGTTGAATATGAATTCCAATAGGCTTAATTGCTTTATTTTGGCGTATTCATGAAATAGAAAACAGTTATTACACTATAAGGATGGTAAAAATGTCAAACGAAGAAGAAAAATTAGAACAAGCAGAAACTGTTGAAGCAGATACTGTTGAAGAAACAACTGCTGAAGAAACAGCGGAAGAAGTTGCAGAAGAAGCTCATGAAGAATTTGAAGATGTTGCAAGAGAAAAAGGTGAAAGAAAACAACGTACAAGACGTAAAAAAATCGAAACAACAGAAGAAAAGCCTGTTTCTGAATGGCAAGAACGTGTTGTTCAAATAAGACGTGTAACAAAAGTTGTTAAGGGTGGTAAAAAATTAAGCTTCCGTGCTGTTGTTATTGTCGGAAACCAAAAAGGTCAAGTTGGTGTAGGTTGTGCAAAAGCAGCAGAAGTTATTGTTGCTATTCAAAAAG